>JAFZKM010000304.1 GCA_017553665.1 Lachnospiraceae bacterium | reverse complement strand
GCCGATGTGAAGAACATTGTGAAGGAGTACAAGGATTTGGAAGCAGCCAACGCCTAATTGCCTGTATGAATCAAAATGGAAAGGGCGGGTCGCGAGACCTGCCCTTTTTTCTTTTTCTTCAGCTATGTACCCCTGCCCGGTATCTGGGTGGCTTTTGTTAAATACAATTACCAGAAGGGAATTTTCGGAAGTAAGTTCGTAGGACTCCAGAACTTCGAATTTATGGTTGAGTCGGGCAAACTCTGGACTCTCACCAGGAACACCATTTTGTATAATGTCGCGTTCATCATTCTCGGAAACCTGTTCGCCGTATTCATGGCGATCCTGCTGAACGAGATCAGATCGAAGGCATTCAAGAAGGTCTCCCAGACCATGATGTTCCTTCCCTACTTTATCTCGCACGTTCTGATCGGCGTGCTGGTGTTCAACTTCCTTAACTACGATACCGGCTTTGTTAATACACTGCTCAGCAGATGGGGCCTTGAAAGATGGCAGCCGTACGCGAACGCATCCGTCTGGCCCGGGATACTGATCTTTATCTATCTGTGGCAGCAGAGCGGCTATAATTCCGTAGTTTACTTCGCGGCCATCATGGGCATCGATGGAGAGATCATCGAGGCTTCGAGGGTTGACGGAGCGAACGCTTTCCAGAAGATCCGCTACATCATTCTCCCGAGCCTTCGTCCCACGATCGTTATCCTTCTGCTGTTCGCGCTCGGCGGCATTGTAAGAGGCAACTTCGGTCTGTTCTACAACATCATCGGAACCAACTCGCTTCTTTATGACACGACCGATATCATCGAAACCTTCGTATACCGCGCTTCGGTGACGGACTTCAACTTCTCGACGGCTTCCGCCGTAGGCTTCTATCAGTCGCTGATCGGTTTTGCCATCGTTATGACGGTCAACTTTATCGTCAAGAAGATCGAACCCGATTATTCGTTGTTTTAAGGAGTGGTTATGGCTAAGAAAAAAGATTTGGACATGGTCTCGAGTTCAGCCAAAGTCAAGCTGGGCGTTTCGGATATCATCGTGCGCGGCATCGGTTATTTCGTGACATCGCTGTACTCGCTGGCCTGCATTTTCCCGTTTCTTGTAATCCTCGGCAGTTCCTTCTCTTCGGAGAGTTATCTTAATCAGCACGGCGTACAGCTGATCCCGGGCGAGTTCTCGACGGAAGCTTATCATGCCGTTATGAAGACCGGTCTGATCTGGCGCTCTTATGTAGTAACGATACTGATCACGGTAATAGGAACAACGATAGGTCTTTCGCTCATAGCGATGACCGGCTACGCGCTGCAGAGAAAGGATTTCCCTTTCAGGAACGGGATTTCGTTCTACATTTACTTCACGAGCCTGTTTTCCGCGGGTCTCGCGCCTTACTATCTGATCATGACGCAGGTCTATAAGCTGAAGGACAGTTATCTGGCCATTCTCCTGCCTCTGCTCATGTCACCCTGGCTCGTGATCCTCATGAAGAATTTCGTGAAGAGCATTCCGCACGAGATCACCGAATCCGGCAAGATAGACGGCGCCGGAGACATGAAGATATTTACGGCGCTGATCCTTCCGATGCTCAAGCCGGCGCTTGCGACCATCGGCCTGTTCCTCGCCCTCGGCTACTGGAACGAGTGGTATCAGTCGTCCCTGTTCTTAAGCTCGAGAGTAGACGTAAAGCCTCTTCAGTACATGCTTTACGAAACTGTCAATAAGACCGACGCCCTGAAAAATACCGTTGCGGGTCAGTACGTTGTCATTACCGACATCCCGTCCAATACGGTCAAGATGGCGACTGCGATGCTCGCGACGGGACCTATTGTTTTGCTTTATCCGTTTGTGCAGAAATACTTCATCAGTGGTATCACTGTCGGCGCGGTAAAGGGATGATCATTGTTATTACCCGGATGTCCGGGATAACATAAACAAATATTTTAGGAGGAGATTATGAAGAAAAGAATTTTGGCACTCTTACTTGCAGTGATCATGGTTCTCAGCCTTGGCGCCTGCAAAAAAGACGGTGCGAAGAAGGTTGACACAAAGGAGCACGTTAAGATCACTTACATGTTCACCGGTTCCAAGCCCGAGGGTGCGGCTATGGACAGATTCCAGGAGATGAACAAGAAACTGAACGAGATCCTTACCGAAAAGTGCAACGCCGAGCTTGAGTTTTACTGGATCGGCTGGACCGATTATCTTTCGGTTTACAACATGAACATCGCAGCGCAGGACGGAACCGTTGACCTTATCGGTACCGCTTCCGACTGGCTTGACGCATGGCCTAACGCAAAGAACGGCGGCTTTATGATCCTCACTGAGGATATGCTCAAGACCTACGCTCCCCAGACATGGGCAAGCGTTCCCGCAGATCACTGGGAGCTTTGCAAATACGACGGCGACATCTACTTAATGCCCGAGGATAACTACGCACAGTGGACCAACCACGGCTACATCTACCGTCTTGACTGGGCTAAGAAGGCCGGCCTTGCGAACGGCGTTCACAGCTGGGAAGATATGACCAAGTACTTCGAGTATGTTACCGCGAACAAGGACGCTCTCGGCATCAACGTTGCATGGGATTCCGACGGAACCCACAACGTTCAGATGGCAAGCGGCTGGGTAGCAAGCCACAGCAAGTTCGTTCCCATCGACGGTATCTGTACCGCAGCTCTTTGGGGCGGAACAAAGGATGACCTCTACACCATCATTACTCCTGCATATTCGGATACTCAGATGATGGTTGACTTCGCGAAGATGATGAAGCAGTGGGATGAGATGGGCGTTTGGAAGACCGATGTTCTCAACAACACCACATCCACCAACAGAGACGACTATCGTGTAGGCCTTGTTGCCGCAGAGCAGCATCATACACAGACCTGGACCGATCTTTGCTCAAAGACTCCTTCCAACACCATTTACGACGATCCTAACGCTGAGTCGGGCTTCTTCTACTTCGGTGAAGAGACAGACAATGTTGTAGCTCTTTCGATCACTCACGGCGCTATGGCTGTTTCCGCAGCTTCCAAGAACCCTGAGAGAGCACTTATGGTTTATGACCTGCTCAGAAACGATCCCGACTGTTACAGACTTATCAACTACGGTATCCAGGGCGTTTCCTACGAGCTTGACTCCAACGGCTACCGCATCACTCCCGCAAGCTACAACCCCGATACCGACAATGTCGGCGGAGCTACCAGCTGGTGGTGGGGACGTAACGACAACCTTGAGCTCAAGGATGCTACCAGAAACTGGACAGCTATCGAGTCTCTGTACAAGGTTTATGATAAGATCAAGATCGACTATCCTTACGGACAGTTCGTTCCCAATGTTGACAGTATCGAAGGCAAGGTTAAGAACTGTAACGAAGTATTCGGCAACTACATGAAGCAGATCGCGTACGGCAAGTACTCGGGCACTGCGGAGGAGATCGTTGCTGAGATGCAGGCAGCTCTTAAGCAGGCAGGTATCGAGGAAGTTACCGCCGAGCTCCAGAAGCAGTTCAACGCTCTTTACAAGAAATGATCCCCTAGAAATAGTGGTTAAAAAAAGAGTCCGCCGCATTCAGTGCGACGGGCTCTTTTACTGATCTCAAAAGAAATGTACGGCGGTATTTATGTCAGATGATCATGTGTACGGTAATCCGGGATCCCCAGCTTCCCGGCGGCTTCAGTGAAATATTCTTCCCCGATGAAGGGCCACTGCGCAGGCTGCCCCGTGGCCTGTTCCTGCAGGTTTTTGGCGGTCGTGACGAGTTCGGGAGTGTAGTCGATACCGGTCTTCAGGATGTAGATATTATTGGAAATGAACCACTGTCCCTTTTCCATCAGGCCTTTCTCATAAATCGCTTTAATGACGTAGTCCGCGTCATAGGGGAGATTCAGGAACTCGGCCGTCCATGAGGGGCCTCCGGGCTCGGACGCGTCTGCGCCGTGAAGGATAAGGCACTGTACGAGACCCGGTGCGCCGATCGCAATGCCCGACGCGCCGGTATTGAAATAGTGCTTTCCTTCTGATTCGAATTCTCCCTGAAGATGGGTATGAGCCGCAAGGAGGTAGTCCGTATCGATCTTCCTCAGCCATTCTTTTGTATTCTCTGCGCCTATCTGCAGCAGTTCCCGGTCGCTTGCGGGAGACCCGTGGCAGCAGGTGATCGAAGGATATCCTTCGCACTCGTACTTGAACGTGATCGGAAGAGACTCAAAGAAATCGATGTCCCTGTCGGTCAGCAGCTCATAAGTATACAAAAGGCTGCCGCTCGCGGAATTATAGATCCATTTCGGCCCCTCCGTTTCGCCGCGGAGCACCTTTCTCTGACCGATGAAGTATTCCTCGCGGTTGCCGCGCAGGATATGCACGTCGTAACGGTCGATGAGGCTGTAGATGTACTGCATGGTCTCGCGGGTGTCCGTGGTATCGGAGACAAAATCTCCGAGCAGGAAAAACTCGGTGATGCCTCTGCTTTCCATATATCCGACCGCGGTCTTAAATGCGGTATAATTGCTGTGAATGTCGGCGATCACGCCAATCTGCTTTGTCATTTCAATATCCTTTTCGGTTTTCTTCCGATCGCGGTGAATTCGCCGGGAAGATTTTCGTTTTCCCAGGAGGGGTGCTCGTCGAATCGCTCTAAGGTAAAGCCTGCCCCGATGATCGAATTGATGATCTCACTGACCGTATATTTCCTGTAACTGCATTTCGGGATCTGCCTGCGTGTTTCCTCGTCGTAAAACCGGGCGTGCGCCATCTCGCCTTCATAGACGTCCGTACAGAAATAGCTCATCGTGGGACTCTGGAAATTCAGGGCATCGCAGATCTTATTGAACGGATGAAAATCGCTGCAGATCAGCTTTCCGCCGGGCTTCAGCAGTTTGAACATCAGAGTCATGAACGCGTCAATATCATGGAAATAGTGCAGTATTCCGCCCTCCATGAAGACCACGTCGAAATGATCCGCATATCGCCCGAGGTCGATCTCCATGACGTCGCCGACCACGAAATCTATTGAAACGCCTGCGGCTGCCGCGGTCTCGAGAGCGTATCTTTTATTGTCTTCGGAAATATCAAAGACCGTAACTTCAGCTCCCAGGAGCGCCAGCGGGATCGCTTTTTTGCCGCAGGAACCGCAGATGTTCGCGACCTTGATACCTTCGAACGCATCGAAGTATTTCGCGTGCTGCTTCAGCATCCGGACCGGGTCTTTTTTGTCCTTTTCAGCTCTTTCGGCGGGGGTGCCCGAAGTCCTTACCCAGAACGCGTACGCGTCAAATTCCCAGGCTTTTTTATTCTGTAAGCTGTATTCTTCCATGGATTCTCCTTTTCAGGCAGTGGTAATACTGTCGACAAGAACAATTATATAAGAATCACTACGGTTTTGAGAAGTATCATATTTCACGTCTGCGAATAACCTTCTTTGAATCGGGCATGGGATATGCTATAATCGTGAGTGCGAAATGCTTTAAATTAAAGGGTTTATAGCGGGAGAAAACTATCATGAAGAATGATGTCGAAGTAAAGTACTGCGCGATCGGAGAGGGCGATTACGACGCCTTTCACGAACTGCTGAATGAGTATTATCGCGATGGAGAAGACGCGGATACGGCGCAGGAGGAGATAGACGCATTTATCAGGCTTTTGTTCGATAAGGTTTTGTCAAAAGAGATCGAAGGATGTCTGGCAAAGGAAGAAGAGCAGTATATCGGATTCGCGCTATGGGGCGTAGATACTGAAGATTTCGACTTCAGCGAAATGCCCGGATACG
>JAFZKM010000303.1 GCA_017553665.1 Lachnospiraceae bacterium | reverse complement strand
GCACCGCCAAAATTCATATCTCTGATGTCCTTCATCTTCGGATCAAGCGGTTCTCCCTCATAAAACAAAAGCTCACTTTCATTCTCGGAGAACACAGCCGTTTTGATGAGGGACAATGTCTTGCTCGTAAAATACTCATACGAAAACTCCGGACTGATTCTTTGTATGTTTTACTCATTCAAGAACTATCTTCGAAGAACCTTCCGCGATCTCACCGATCACGTACGCGTTCTCGCCGTTCGCGTTCAGGATCTTCACCGCTTCGTCCGCGCTCTCCTTCGGAACTGCTATGCTCATCCCGACACCCATGTTGAAGGTATTGAACATGTCGCGCTCGGGGATATCGCCCTTCCTCTGAAGGAGCTTGAATACCGCGGGAGTTCTGACGGCGGACTTATCGATCACTGCTGTCAATCCGTCCGGAATGCTCCTCGGAATGTTCTCATAGAAGCCGCCTCCGGTAATGTGGCTGATGCCCTTTACCTGCACGCTCTTCATGAGCTCGAGCACGGGCTTTACATAGATCCTCGTGGGCGTAAGGAGCGCCTCGCCGAGAGTCTTTCCGAGCTCGTCGATATACTCGTCAAGCTTCGCGTTCTCTATGTCGAATAGCTTTCTTACCAGCGATAAACCGTTGGAATGGATGCCGCTCGAAGCGAGCGCGATCACCGCGTCACCCTTCCGCATCTTTGTATTGTCAATGATATCCTTTTTGTCAACGATGCCTACCGAAAAGCCGGCAAGATCGTAATCGTCGGGCTGCATGGTTCCGGGATGCTCGGCTGTCTCGCCGCCGATAAGAGCGCAGCCTGCCTGAACGCAGCCTTCCGCGACACCTTCGACAAGAGACGCTACCTTCTCGGGATCGTTCTTTCCGATCGCGATGTAATCCAGAAAAAAGATGGGCTTCGCGCCGCAGCAGATGATGTCGTTCACGCACATTGCGACGCAGTCGATACCCACGGTATTATGAATGCCTGCCAGCTGCGCTATCCTCTGCTTCGTGCCGACGCCGTCGGTACCCGATACGAGCACGGGCTCGCTCATTCCGCTGATGTCCGGCGCGAACAGGCCTCCGAAGCCGCCGATGCCCGAAACAACTCCGGGGATCACGGTACGGTCGACATGCTTCTTCATGAGCTTCACGCCCTCATAACCCGCTTCAATGTTAACTCCTGCAGCAGCATAGCTGGCTGAATGTGAATTCTCCATTTTCTTCTCCTCTAAGCTTATTCCTTACCGTTCCAGCAGTAGGTGCATATCTTCGATCTGTCGATGCCGATCGCTTCCAGAAGTCCGTCGAGAGTCTGATACTCGAGCGAATCAAAGCCGAGGCTCTCGCAGATCCTCTTCAGCATGCATTTGCCGCGCTTTGTGGTGGTATCGGTGTATTCGTCCATGTGCTTCTCGCCCTCTTCGCCCTCGAGGTCGCGGATGATGCGTCTCGAAAGCAGTTCCATTTCGGAAGTACCGCGCGAGAAATTCAGGTATTTGCAGGCGTACATGATCGGGGGGCATGCGGAACGCATGTGAACCTCCTTCGCGCCCGATTCGTAGAGGAATTCAACGGTCTCGCGAAGCTGTGTGCCTCTGACGATCGAGTCATCGACAAAGAGCAGCTTCTTGCCTTCAATGAGCTCCGGTACCGGGATCTGCTTCATCTTCGCGATCCTGTTCCTGACATCCTGGCTCGTAGGCATGAACGATCTCGGCCATGTGGGCGTATATTTTACGAAAGGTCTCGCGAAGCTCATTCCGCTCTCATGCGCGTAACCGATCGCGTGCGGGATACCCGAATCCGGAACGCCCGCGACGAAATCCACCTCGGGGAGCGTGCCCCTCTCGGCCTCGTTCCTCGCCATTATCTCGCCGTTCTTGTAGCGCATCACCTCGACGTTCACGCCCTCGTAATTCGAGTTCGGATAGCCGTAATAGGTCCACAGGAACGCGCATATCTTCATTTCGGTGCCCGCGGGGGAAATGGTCTCATAGCCGTTCGGCGTGATCTTTACGATCTCGTTCGGACCGAGCTCATATTCGTTGTGATAGCCGAGCTTCTGATACGCGAAGGATTCGAACGAAACGCAGTAGCCGTCGTTATCCTTTCCGATAAGCACGGGAAGACGTCCAACGCGGTCACGTGCCGCGATAATGCTTCCGTCCTCGGTAAGTATCAGGATCGACATGGATCCGTCGATCAGTGACATGGCGTGCAGAATGCCGGACTTAAAATCATCTGCCTCGCTGATCAGCGCCGCGACGAGCTCCGTGGAATTAACCTTTCCCGAGCTCATGGCCATGAACTGGCTGCTGTGGTCGCCGCAGTATTTGCCGGTCAGCTCGTCCGCGTTATTGATTATGCCGACCGTGGTAATTGCATAGATCCCGAGATGTGATCTGACCAGAAGCGGCTGCGGGTCCGTATCGCTGATACATCCGATACCGCTCGTGCCCTTGAACTCGGGCAGGTCGTTTTCAAATTTTGTTCTGAACGGCGAATTCTCTATCGAGTGGATCTCCCTCTTAAAGCCTTCCTTACTGTCCCAGAATGCCAGTCCGCCGGCTCTCGTCCCCAGATGGCTGTGATAATCAACTCCGAAGAACACATCCAGAACCACGTCTCTTTTCGATACTGAACCGAAAAAGCCTCCCATTGTCTGATTCCTCCAAAAAACTTTACTTTCCTTTTTCTTCCCTTATCTTCCTTTTCGAAACGCCTGTATCAAAGCGCAGCTGCGATCGTTCTGTCCTTCTCGAGCACGGCAGCAGCGTCCCTCGCGCGCTTCGCGTCAAGCTTTGCAGGAAGCACTCCGTCAGAGACCGCGATGATCTGCGCCGCGAGCAGAGCCGCGTTCGCTCCTCCGTTGATCGCCACCGTGGCCACGGGGATTCCCGTCGGCATCTGCACAGTTGAGAGCAATGCGTCCATTCCGTCGAGTACGGATGATTTGCACGGGATCCCGATCACGGGGATAGTAGTGTTCGCCGCGATCGCTCCGGCCAGATGAGCCGCCATTCCCGCAGCCGCGATTATCGCTCCGAAGCCGTTCGCTCTCGCGTTCACCGCGAAGTCGCGTGCCTCGACGGGCGTCCTGTGCGCCGAGTAGATATGCACCTCATAAGGTATTTCGAGTTCCTTCAGAACGTTTACCGCTTTTTCGATGATGGGCAGGTCGCTGTCGCTGCCCATTATGATCCCAACTATTTTCATCTTAAAACCTCTTATTTGCTCTGAGTCTTGTCCTTCTGGATAACATCGTGAGCGCCGCCCTCAACGAT
>JAFZKM010000037.1 GCA_017553665.1 Lachnospiraceae bacterium | reverse complement strand
CGTGTTGGTTCCGTTCGCGGCCTGAACAGCCAGCTGTCTCATACGCTGGAGCATCGCGGTAACCTCGTTTAACGCGCCTTCCGCGGTCTGGATAACGGAAATGCCGTCCGAACCGTTCTGCGAAGCGCGCTCAAGACCTTCTATCTGAGTCTTCATCTTGCGGGAAATAGCCATGCCCGCAGCGTCGTCCGAAGCCCTGTTGATCTTGTAGCCGCTCGACAGACGCTCAAGGCTCTTGTCGAGAGCGCTTCCGGTCTTGCGGAGCTGTGTGTTTGTCTGCATTGCTGAAATGTTATGATTGATCCTCATGTGCTTTCCCTTTCTCTTATCAGATGAAATTTGAAATAAATGATCTTGCTATGTTGTAAAGCTGCAGTGTCGCAGGCTTCTTTCTTTCGTTCTCGACCTGCGCGGTAACCGCCGCGGCCCTTCTCTTAAGCTCCCCGAGCCTTGAGAGATAACTGTCGGGGCTGATCCTGTCAATGCCCGTCCCTATGTCTCCGGTCTCATAGCCCGCCTCGCGCATCGCTGTTATGAACGCGGAAAGAGGAGTCGCTATCGCGTCGAGCTCTCCGCTGCTGTCGCATGAGATCCTTCCGTCGATCCTGCCTTCAGGCGCCTTTGGTGTCTCAACGCCTCTTTCGTAAACGGTGAGGCTCAGGTCCGCGTGAACCCTGTAGCTTGAGGTGCTCACCTCGAGGCTTATCGTTCCCGCGCCCTCGGCGCTGTGTATCACGGTAAGATTGATCCTCGCCGGCGTATCGCCCGCGGTGCTCATCCTGTAATGTTCTTTTTTCGCGAGGTCTCCGAGGAGTCCGTATTTCTTTAAAGTCTCGTCAAGCTCGCGTCCTCTTGATATTATCGCGATGCTTCCGAGGAATTCTCCTTCGACCTCTGCCTCGGCCTCTGCCGCGCGTTCCGCGAACATCGCGCTCATTCCTTCGGGATCGGTCACCGCGTCGGCAAGCTCCTTCGCGCTTCCGAACTCCAGCGAAAGGTCTTCGCCCTCGCGTTCAAGAGTTTCGATATTGTTTACGCTGTCGTCAACACCGAGCGCCGCGAGGAACTTTTTCGAACCCGCCGCCGAACTCATCACGCTCCTGATGTTGGCTGCCGCCTGCGCCGCGTCCGAATCGGAAACCGTGGACTGTGCCGCCGCGAGTTTCTCGGCGAGCTGCTCGAGAGACATGCTCTCGGGGGCTTCGGTATCGACCGCTTCGCTCCAGGCCTCCGGAGAAGTGATCTCCGCCGCCTGCTTCGCGAGCGCCAGATTGTATCTGACCGCTTCTGCCGTCCTTCCCGCGAATCCGTCAAGGATCTGGTCGGTTATCGAATTCGTAAATACCGACTCGGCAAGAGGAGTGTCATCATCGATCTTCGCGTCGACTCCTGCGCGCCTCGTCCTGGCCTCGGTGAGCAGGTTTTTAAGAGTTAATGTCCTGCCTGAGTTTACCGCCGCTCCGATCGCCGCTCCGTCTGACTTTTCTATCTGGTAGAGCAGTCTGTATATTCCGATGTAAGCCGCTCTGGCCTGCTCCGTGATCTCGTTGTTCTCTTCAAGTCTTACGAGGAAGCTGCTGAAACGCTCCTCTTCGGAAACGCCTTCTTCGCTCTCGATCTGCGCTATCATGTCGTTGATCGCGTCAATATCGAGTTCGAGAGGATTAACGCCCCTCTTTATCATCGACATTACCATCGCGGGCTTCAGGCCTTCGATCATCCTGTTGACCTTCGCGTCATAGAATTTGATATTTTCAATGTTCTCGGGCGTGATCTCCATCGAGTTCCTGCCGAGTATCCTTACCGCCCTGCGGTTTGCCTCGGTCAGCTCGAGGTTCTCGCCTTCAAGCAGCGAATCAACGTTCCTGAACGCCTTTGTCATCGAATCGCCGAGGTCCGCGCGGATCTGCGTCGAGCTCTCTTCATATCTGAGCGACGCGGTAAATGAGGTCTGCGTGCGCTGCACAGTAAGCTCCGCTTCGCCGGTCTGTACGGTGATGCTCTTCGCCGCGTCGGACAGCTGGGCGAGCGTTACGGTCTGACGGATACTATAGGTCATTCCGTAGAGCGTTACGGGCGCCGCCGCGATGCTGCTTACCGCGCTTCCGGTCTCGGTCGCGAGAGATGCCGCTCTGCTGCTTTCCGCGCCGTCTATCCCGAGTTCTTTCGTAAGGGCCTCATAGAATGCGCCGATCTGCTCTCTGATCGCCTCTATCTGCGCCTCAAGTCCCCTTATATCGGTATCAATGCCTCCGATCCTGGCCTGAGTGCCTGTCGCGGTCGCCATTGAAAGCCTTATCTCGTGGAGCCTGAGCTTCGCCGTGAGCTCTTCGATTGGTCCCTGCTCCGGGTTCCGGTCTTTTCCGCCTTCGCTTCCGGATCCGCCGTTTTTATTTCCGGGCTCGTGTCTTTCTATAAGAACAGCTCCGTCGGCGGCTTCGCCTCTGTCGATCGCTCTGGCCGCGGCGTCAGCGACTTCTTCTTCGCTCCTGCCATTGGTCTTAAGCTCTTCCAGTTCCTTTTTGTATATAAGATTCTCTTTGTTAAGAGGAAGATTGTATTCAACGAACCATCTCGCGTCTTCCTGCGTGGGCACCTCGGGGAGCCTGTTCATCTGCTCTCCGTTCTCGATCGCCCCGAGCGCCTCGGCTTCAAGCTCATCCTTTGCCTCCGCGACGATCGTCTCGGCCGCGGGAGCAAGGTTCTTCCAGTCGGCGTCGCTGATCTCGCTGCGTCTGATACTGCCTGTGTAGACCGATCTGTATACATTGATCACCGAAGGGGTGAGTTCCTGTCCGATCAGATACGCCATGGAGTTGTCGGTCATATTCCGTACATCCGCGCTCATTACCACGGCATTGATTATATTGTCCACGTTCTCGTCGGTGACCGGAAGGTCTGCCTCGACCAGCGAATCCACGATATTGCGGTGAGCCGCGTATTTATCAGCGACTGCCTTCGCCGCCTGCTTCTTTATCTTCTCGCCGGTCTCCTTTATCTTCTCGCTCTGCTCTTCCGTAGATTCACGCTTCGCAGCCCTGTTTGTCTTGATCCTCTCGAGCGCGCGGACCAGTCTCTCCGCCTTGAAGCTCTCGATCGAGAAGCCTTCTTTTGCGAGCTCACTGTAGTCCTCGTCGCTGAGTCTCTTTATCGAATCGGTGTCCTCTTTCTCTTTGTCTCCCATGGTCTCCGAGAAATCCTCGACCATCTTGGGCATGCTCATGTCAACTTTCGTCGAGATGATGCCCTTTGCCTCAATGTCGGCCGCAAGTCCGCCAAGATCCTTCAGCACGAGCTTCTGGCCCGAAGCCTCAACGACCTCGAATCTGCGCTTCTGTCCGACATAGGCATTCGAAACAGACTCCGACGCGAAGCTGACCGATTTATTATTAAGCTGTTCAAATTCTACTGTGGTAGTCTTACCGGAAGAGGTGACAATACCTTCAAGGATGTCGCCCGACTTCAGCTGCGCAGCAGCCGAACCCGCATCGTCCACCCTGAGGTCTGCTCCGATATTTGAGTTGTTGTACAGATTCGAAACCTTCATGCACGTCTCCCGCTCTTACTTCCCGCGCAATGCGCGCGGTTATTCGTCCCCGTATGCCCCCACAGCTCCTTCCGCGGGTCGACGGGAATAAAATACAGATCGGCATCCGTGCCTTATTCTTTCTGCACTGTATTTCGGCAGAAAACCCAATAAACTTAACAAATCCTGAAGAAATTTTCCGCACAATAAGCAACTTATCCATGCGGCGGCCCGGGCAGAGTTGACAAGTAAATCTAAATTAAGATAGAATTTGCTCAGTGTATTGATATGAGCAAGGGAGAGACAATCGTGGATAACAAATATGAAGATGACATCTTTAATGTGCAGGACCGTTTAAAAACTCTTAACGAAGCAGCAGGTCCCGCTTCTTCCAAAGATAATAAACGGGGCTGGACGTTGTTGCCTGCGTGGATTTTTATTGCAGCTGTTGCGGTTATAGTTTTGGCTGTAATTATGAATACAAAGATCCGGGCGGCGGTGAGTCTGAAATCCGCGCGAAAAAATGCAGCGGATCAGAACTATGAGCAAGCTATTACTGATTATGAGAAAGTGGTCAGACTTGATCAAAGTAATACAGCTGCATATTTTGAACTGCAAAAAGTATATATTGAGACCGGCGATATCGAGAACGCGGACAAAATCTCGTACAGAGCCTGCATACCTATAAACGAAGAGTTTTTCCCCGATGATAATTTCAGGGCATATATACAAGAAGCCTTTGATCCTGAAAAAAGGGGGAAGCTGTATTCGAGAGAGCGTATAGACAGACTCGATGTATCCTGCAAACAGATCAGAAGCCTAAAGGGCATTGAATATTTTTCTAAAGT
>JAFZKM010000302.1 GCA_017553665.1 Lachnospiraceae bacterium | reverse complement strand
GTCGCCCACAAACTTTTAATGAGTTTCGCAAATGCCTATTTTATTGTTTAATACACCCTAATTTATTAGTACCATTCTCTTTCGATATTACTCAGTGCGATTATTCTTCCTCAGCGTATACAATCCTCTTCATCTCATCGATCGTCGTGATGCCCTGCATGACGAGTCTCGCGGCAGATGTTCTGAGTTTCGACATGTTCTCGGAAATAGCTGTGGCCTCAATCTCCTCCGTGGTGCCCTTCGAGGTGATTATGCGGCGGAGCTTCGGTGTGATGCTCATCATCTCGTATACACCGATTCGTCCTCTGTATCCTGTGTTATTACACTGTACGCAGCCCTTCGCACGGCAGATATGTCCGGGTACCGGCCTGCTCGCCTGCTGCTCGGGTGTGAGCATATCGTACTTCCTGCGGTCCGCCGCTATGGTCTCGTAAGTCATGCCGAGTACCTGCTTCTCTTCCTCGGTAGGCTCAACCTCCTCGCGGCAGCTGCACAGACGTCTAACCAGTCGCTGTGCGATTACGCCTACTACTGAATCGGCTATCAGGTACGGTTCTATGCCCATATCCATCAGACGCGTAATAGATGCCGCAGCCGAGTTGGTATGCAGTGTCGATACTACCAAGTGACCCGTGATAGATGCCGTAACTGCAATGCTCGCGGTCTCCTGGTCACGGATCTCACCGATCATGATGATATCCGGGTCCTGACGGAGGATAGACCTAAGAGCCGTAGCAAAGGTAAGATCTGCCTTCGGGTTAACCTGAACCTGGTTGATTCCGTCGATATTCGCCTCGACAGGATCTTCTACTGTGATGATATTCACATCCGTGCTGTTCAGCTCTGAAAGAGCCGTATACAGTGTGGTCGACTTACCTGATCCGGTAGGTCCCGTAACGAGTATGATACCATTCGGATTCCTGAATATTCTGTCGAATACTACGAGTTCCTCATCGGAGAAACCGAGGTTCTTCTTATCTCTGGTCAGATTCTGTTTAGCGGTAAGTCGCATAACCGTTTTCTCACCGAATACGGTCGGCAAAACCGATACACGGATATCATACTCGACCTTATCTACTATCTGGGTTATACGACCGTCCTGAGGTTTACGCTTCTCGGAGATGTCCATGCCGCCTATGATCTTTATACGTGTGATCATCGCAGGAAGCATGTTCGTCTGATATGAGCCTGCTTCCTGCATTACGCCATCCACACGGTAGCGGACGCGGATACGTGTCTCTAGCGGATCGATATGTATATCGGATGCGCGCTGGCGCACGCCCTGCTCTATGATCTTCTTTACCAGCTGTACGATGGGAGCGTTCTCTACGGTTTCGTTAACTTCCTCACCGGCTTCTTCCATATTATCGAGGCCGCGCTCCTTCGAGTAAGCTTCAGCCACCGCCTGGGTCTCCATGTTACCGTAGTAGCGGTCGATGGCTGCCATGATATCCTTCGCGCTGGCTACTACAGGTGATATCTGCATGCCGGTGATGAAGGTCATATCATCGATCGCGATGATGTCCATCGGGTCAGCCATCGCGAGCTTCAGATATTTCGAATCATATGCATCGAACTCATACGGGATAACTACATACTTTTTGAGTACCGCGCTGTCCTGACATCTGGAGAGAACATCCCTGCTGATGGCTACCGCCTGCAGGTTTACGCTCTCGAGTCTCAGCTGCTGGCACAGTGTCTGCACGATATCGTTATCCGTAACAAAACCCATATCCACCAGAGCATTACCCAGCTTCGTGCCGGTACGCTTCTGCTCCGCCAGTGCCTTCTGCAGGTCCTCCTGGGATATCTTTCCCGCCTCGACCAGCATGTCGCCTATACGTTTTTTCTCTTTCACAAATCCCATGAATGCCATTGCTTTTATGCCTTCCCATTCTCTTAATACAACCCACCTGCATATCAGATTAGCAGTCAATCGATATATTTAGGATACATTTTCAGATATTTCCGTAACAAATTTTTAATAATTGCTCAATTATGTATCCGTTTTAACTTTCAGCTTGCTCATACCAGCCGAACCCCCCTCATTACATCTCTGTAAAGACGGCTGTCACTGCTCTCGCTGTTCAGCCATACTACATCCGCGTTCCAATCACAGAGTTCCTGTATCTTTTCCGATACGCGGCCGCGGATATCGAGCGAGTCATTTTTTAACAGAATTGCAACATCAGTATCGCTGTATATGCTGCATCTGATATTTACAGAACTTCCATACAGATATACGGCGCTGACATCTCTGTCTCCCGCTAAAGCACCTGCTATAGCGGCTGCCTCCGCCTGCTTCAGCGGATGGATCCTGCGAATGTCTATCGAAGAACACTTCACTATTTCAGGGAATAAAAAGATCTTATTCCTCTTATCTTCCCATGTCATTCTCACACTTATCTGCGGTGCAAGTTCCATGCTCTTCTCCTTTCCCGGACTACTACTGCCCGGAATGTGTCCGGATGTAATCCATCATGTCTATCTTCCAGTTCCCCTTGTGCGCCTTGCGCCAATGGAGTTTGTTCTCGTCATCGTCCTTCTGTACCCAGTCGGTCTTCTTCTCGAGCCATGCGTCAAGTTCGCGCTCGGAGCCTGCGGTAGCGAGACCGTCTGTGACTATCCTGTCGAAGTACTCGGTATCGTAGAAATACGCCGCGAGGTCGCTCTTAAACTCAATGACCTTAAAGGTTTTAAAATCAAAGATCAGCGCTCCGCTGGGGCCATGCTTTACGATGGTGCAGTCCTCTATGAAGTCTACCCAGAACTCAGCTCTCTCTCCCGGCCCGAATGCCGCGAATATCAGCTGCTGGTTCATCCAGTTGATGTACTTGCGCTTCGCCTTCTCGGGCAGTCCTGCGAGGTTCTTATCGAATGCCGCAGTGCCCTGTACTCCGGTGAGCTTTATGAACATATCGAGCATCGGGATGAAGGACCTCAGTTGGAATTCATCGAGCTTCATCAGCATATTCGAGAGAAGCCTGCGCTTCAGGTCTTCGTTCCAGTTTTCAGTTACGTCTCTGAGTTCATCCGCGCCGAGTCTCTTATATTCCTTCGCGTCACAGACCAGTACGTATAGCTGTGCGCACTCCTCAAAAAGCTTGCAGCCCTTGGGGATTCCGAGCTTCTCAAGAGCCTCAAAATATCCCTCTCCGCCCGCGCTGGTCTTCATGGCCGCTGTGCCGTTGAAGTACTCGGGCGCGCGGCTCTCCAGTATCGCCGCGAATGCGCTGTCGGGTTTATATCCGTATTCCTTCTCCACTATGTCCGCGAACCGCCTGTTGACACGTAGCGATTCGAACATAGGGCGGTAACCTTTATCCTCGTAGTGCAGGATGCACTGCTTATACAGGCCGCGTGCGGTCTGCTCGTCCAGGTCCTCCATGAGCGCCGATGACAGTGTGGGCTTCTCGCTCTCCTGCGCCTCAGTGAAGAGATACTGCGCAAGCAGCGCCTTCTCCTCCGGTTCTAAGCAGAACCCCAGGCCCTTCACATAGCGGCCTCTGACCTTTCCCATCTGTGCGAACATGCTGCGGTATTTATCGTCAAGGGTGTCCGGGTACGTGGCTTTTTTAGCCCGCCGCGCCTCGGTGTCCTCCCGGATCTTCTGAATCGCAGTGTTCAGCTGCGTTATAGGGTATGCTTCTGCCATTAAATACCCCCAAATTATCTCTATAGTATCCTAACCTAAAACATAGTATCGTAAATCGTCAATTCGGATGAAACTTCTAACACTTTTCCGGTGGTCTGAGTTTCCTCCGCCCCCTGCTTTTTCAATCTGCCGGCCCTCCGGGTATCCGGTTTACTCGAGTCCGCGGATAGCCTTCGGGATCTTCGCTGCAGCTTCTGCGATATCGTTCGCGGAGGTGCCAAGCGTGCCTGCCGCCTGGGCCAGCTGCTGGTCGATGATTTTAAACGTCTCCGCTACGCTGCCCTGTATGCCGGACCTGAACTGATCCATGCCGTCCGACAGGCCCTGATTGTACTTCGTAAGCCCCGCTTCCATATTCTTCGCCGTCGCGTCCATAGCTGAAGCACAGCTCTGCATCGCAGCTATGCCGCTCTCCAGCTTCGCGATCAGCTCGTTCAGCTGACCGAGGCTGCCCGCCATACCATCCGCCGATGCCTTCACACGGTCGCCTGCGTTGTCAGCCGATGCGGCCATCTTCTCACCCAGCTGCTGAGCTGCCACCGAAAGCTTCTCTCCGAGCATGTTCGAAGCACCCTGTACTGCCGTGCCGAATCCGTCTGCGGTATCCTTAAGCTGCTTCTGTATGCTCTGAGTGGCCGAAAGTGCCTGCTCGCACTGAGCAGCAAGAGCCTTCTCCTGCTCGGCTAGGGCGCTGCGACGGGATTCGATAGACTCCTCAAGGCTCTTTCTGCCGGACTCTAACGCTGCTTCCTGTTCTTTCTTCGCTGCAGCTACTGCTGCCAGGCCTTCCTCTCGCTGTCTCTTTACATCCTCTGCCGCTTTTGCCAGTTCGGCCTTCTGAGTCTCAAACTGCTGTCTGCTCTTATCTTCATCTGCAGCAATGGCGTTCTGCTTCGCCTCAAGTTTTTTCTCAAACTCGACGAGCCTGCTCTCCTGCGCTCCGCGCTCCTGCGCGAGCTTCGCCGAATAAGCCTTCTCATCCTCGATAGCCTTGTTCATCTGGCCTGTTGCCGCGCTCATATCCGCAGCCGCCTTCTCGAGCGCCGCGATGTTCTTCACCAGGCTCTCGGAAGCCTTCTTCTGCTCCTCAGTAGTAGCCGAAAGCGCGGTCTTTATCTCTCCTGCGAGTTTCTCGAATACCGGTCCCATAGCCTTCGTCACGCTCTCCGCGATCGAAGCCGAAATACCTTCCGTGATGTCCGCCGTCATCTGCGCTACAGTCTGCTTATCATTGCTGAAAATAGCCATGTCCTAACCCCTTTATATGCTTTTTGATAGTTGTTATTACTTAGATATTTTATCACATAATTTTAACATATACGGTCGTATTTGTTAAGTCTCAAACCGAAAAACGGTAATTTTTTCACTTTTTTCGTTGTTCAACTACACGATATGAGTTTTGACATCTATTCATTACACAAAGAGACAATTATTGTGAACCATC
>JAFZKM010000301.1 GCA_017553665.1 Lachnospiraceae bacterium | reverse complement strand
TTTTTTGTTTAATGCCATTTCCAGCAGCTGTTCTTTGGTATTTAATGAAGGATCCCTGAGTACGGCGCTGAGAAGCGCGTCAAGAGCTTTGCCTACCTCTTTGCCCGCGGGTATGCCTGCCTGCATCAGGTCACGCCCGTTGACTGCCAGGGCCTTTATCTCTGTACAGTCGCCGGCCTCGAGGATGGAGCGGTACAGTTCATGTGCCCGGGTAAGATCGATATCAGGGGAAGCGGCGCCCATGAACTCAAACAGAGGCTCCATAAGCTCACAGCCCGCGTCGCTCATGAGCTTGCGCATGCCGGCGGGATCGAGCGAGGCAACGGGTGCTTCCCTGAAACGGAGCAGGGACTTTACCGTATATATGGTCTGGTTGTCGAATTTGAGCCTGTGCATGATCTCGGGAGCCGAGCCTGTATATAAAAGGAGCATGGCCCATTTTACCGGAGTGACGGCGGGAGCGGCGGACATACGCTCGCAGAGTTCGTCGAGAAGGCCTTTTTTGGCGGTGGTCACAAGCTCCGGAAGGATGATGCGGTCGATACCCAGGTCATGCAGGAGCTTCAGCCTGTCGGGATGGTCCGACATCAGCAGCTTATGAAGCTCGGCATGTATGCGTTCCGCGCTGATGTTTGCGAGCGTGGGGGCAAGCTTTTTCGCGGCGTCCAGAGTCGCGGGATCTATGTCAAAGCCCAGCTGAGCGCTGAAACGCACGGCTCTTAATATCCTCAGGGCGTCCTCGCCGAAACGCGCCTCGGGAACTCCGACGCAGCGGATCAGCTTATTCTCAAGATCGGCTGCTCCGCCGAACATATCCACCAGGCCGTTCGAATTGCAGGCCATCGCGTTGATCGTAAAATCGCGTCTTTTGAGATCCTCCTCAAGCGAACGGGTAAAGGCCACGCTGTCGGGGTGGCGGCCGTCCGAATATTTGCCGTCCACTCTGTAGGTGGTGATCTCGTAGCCCTCCTTACCGAACATCGCGGTGACGGTTCCGTGTTTTATGCCCGTATCCACTGTGCGGGCAAATATGGCTTTTGTCTCCTCGGGAAGCGCCGAGGTCGTGATGTCCCAGTCCTGCGGTTCGCGTCCGAGCATGCTGTCGCGGACGCAGCCCCCGACGGCATACGCCTCGTGACCTGCATCTTCAAGCCGCTCTATTATATATGAAACCCTCTCGGGCATCGCAATGTTCAAGATTCCGGTATTGCCCATCCGTAAGTTCTGTACTCCTTCCGAATATTCAGCTACCATTATAACATATCTGCGGCCGTCTATGTGAAATCTTTGTGAAGTGTGCGAAAATGCTTTATTTTTTCATTTTTTTATGATATAACTGTATCTCGGAGCCTGTCAGAGGACGGGCAAGCAGCTGCGTGACCGCAGCTAAATAGGAGGAAGAAAGAATGAGAAAGAGATTATCGGCAGCAGCTCTCGTGCTTTGCCTTGCGCTTGTGCTCGGCGGATGCAAAAAGGGCGATGCCAATGTTATCACGGGTTATAAGAACGGCGACGTGACCCTCGGACAGTATACGGGCATTGAGTACAGCCCCCTTTCCACAGAGGTTACCGAGGATGACATCCAGGCGAAGATCGATTCGCTTTTGAACAGCAACAAGGTTAAGACCGAGATCACCGACAGGACCGATGTTCAGGACGGCGATGTTGCGACCATTGATTTTACGGGATACATGGAAGGCGAGACCTTTGAGGGCGGAACAGGCACCGACTACGATCTTACGATCGGCTCGGGCAGCTTTATCGACGGCTTTGAGACCGGACTTATCGGAGTAAATACCGGCGAGACCGTTGACCTTCCGCTTCAGTTCCCCGATCCTTACACGAACAATCCCGATTTCGCGGGCAAGCCCGTAACCTTCACCGTTACGGTAAAGAGCATCTCCACGATGGTAACTCCCGAGCTTACGGATGAGTTCATCGCTGACAAGACCGATTCGGCGACTGTTGCCGAGTACCGCGATTACGTTGCGGAGCAGCTCAAGAGCCAGCGCGAGTCTGACGCCGAGAGCAGCAAGCAGTATGATGTTGTTAAGAAGGTTATCGAGAACACCACATTCGTTAAGGACCTGACCGCTGAGATCGCCGAGGCAAAGAACAACATGATCTCGAATTACGATTCGATGTATCAGTCGGCATACGGCATTGACGCGGCTACATTCTTCGCTTATATCTACGGCATGAGCGCCGATACTTTTGAAGAGTATATGTTAAGCCAGGCAGAGATGAACACCAAGTTCGGTTATGTAGCGTCGGCTATTGCCGAGAAGGAAAATTTCGAAGCTACGGAAGACGAGATCAAGGCGCTTGCCGAAGAAATGCTCAGTTCCTACGGCTACGAGAGCATCGACGAGCTCTACGCGCAGCTCAAGAACGTATACAAGGCTGAGGGTAAGGACGTTGTTGCAGCACAGGTTAAGCTCAACAAGGCAGCCGATCTTATGTACGACAGCGCAGTGGCGACTGCAGCCGCAACAGAATAAAGATTTCAGACAAAAAACAAAGACAGGGGGACGGTTCTTTTGGTAACGCATTTCGTTACCAAAAGAACCGTCCCCCCTGTCTGTTTATTTCTTAGATATAGCAGATGACATCCAAGGTGCTTCCTTCAGCGGGAACGGGGATAACATTGCCGTCGATCGCCTGACCGTTCACGGTAAGGCCTGACTTGCCTGCTTCGCGCGTAACGCGGATGTTGTAGAGGCTTCCGCGGTAGCGGCGGGTTACGCTGTAATCGCCGAGCTCTGCGGGAACGCAGGGCTTAACCGAAAGTCCGTCGAGTGTGGGCGCGATGCCGAGGATGGCCTGGCTGATGTCTACGAACGCCCATGCTGCGGTACCGGTAAGGAAGGAGTTCTTTGCCTCGCCGTAATGAACTGCCGCGCGGCCCGCGATCATCTGAGAGTATACATAAGGCTCGGTGCGGTGGATCTCGCTGACATCCTCAAGGAACGCGGGACAGCTGCGGCGGTAAATGTCGAACGCCATCTCGGCGTCGCCGATGACCGTAGCGGCAACCGTAACCCACGGATTGTTGTGGGTGAAGATCGCGCCGTTCTCCGGGTATCCGGGCGGGTATGAGGAAATCTCACCCAGCTCGAGGTGGTAGGTTGTATAGCAGGGCGCGAGGATCTCTACGCCGTAATCGTTAACAAGCCATTTCTTAACGGAATCGAGCGCTTTGCGGCCGTAGCCCTTTTCCTGTCCGATGCCCGCCATTGTGCAGAAGCCCTGGGGCTCGATGAAGATCTTGCCTTCCTCGCACTCGTTCGAGCCGACCTTGTGGCTGTACGCGTCGTAAGCGCGCAGGAACCATTCGCCGTCCCAGCCGTACTCTTCGGTAGCCTTTTTGATCTTGCCCACTTCGTTGCGGATCGAATCCGCCTCGTCTTTGCTTCCGAAATGCTCGCACAGATCCGCGTACTCAAGACCGTATTTAACGAACATGCCCGCGATGAATACCGATTCGGCAACGGGGCCCTCGCTGGGTCCGAAGGTCTGGAAGCTTTCGCCGGGTTCCTCTGAGAAGCAGTTGAGGTTCAGGCAGTCATTCCAGTCGGCGCGTCCGATGAGCGGAAGTCCGTGAGGTCCCTTGTTATTGATGATGAAATTGATGCTGCGGCGGAGATGCTCCATAAGAGGCTTCTCACTGCCTTCGACATTGTTGAACGGTGTCGGATGATCGAGGATCGTAGCGTCGCCGGTCTCGCGGATATACGCCGCGTTGCAGGCAACGAGCCAGAGCGGATCGTCGTTGAAGCCGCCGCCGATATCGGCGTTGCCTCTCTTTGTCAGAGGCTGGTACTGATGGTATGTCGAGCCGTTCTCGAACTGGATCGAAGCGATATCGATGATCCTTGCCCTTGCGCG
>JAFZKM010000300.1 GCA_017553665.1 Lachnospiraceae bacterium | reverse complement strand
GGCCCGAATTCATCGACAGAACTCTTGAATCAATTGAAGGCGTGCAGAACGCCATTGTCCATATTTACGCGAACACCTCGAAGCTCCAGCGCGAGGTCGTTTATCATCTGACGAAGGAAGAGATCCGCGACATGGCCGTGAAGGCCGCGCTTCAGGTAAAGGAATTCGCGGAGTGCTTCCCCGGGAAGATCACTCTTGAGTATTCTCCCGAGAGCTTCACCGAGACCGAGCCTGAGTACGCGCTTGAGGTCTGCAACGCCGTTATCGACGCGTGGAAGCCCGATAAAAAGAATCCCGTGATCATAAATCTCCCGGCCACGGTCGAGAACAATACGCCCAATGTATTCGCGGACCGCATAGAGTGGATGTCCGACAGGCTGAACAGCCGCAGCGCCGTTATCCTGAGCATCCATCCGCACAATGACAGAGGTACCGCGGTGGCGGCGAGCGAGCTGGCATTGCTGGCCGGCGCGCAGCGCATAGAAGGAACACTTTTCGGCAACGGTGAGCGCACGGGCAATGTAGACCTGCTCACCATCGCCTACAATATGTTCGCGGAAGGGATCGATCCCGGACTCGCGCTCGACGATATCGTTTCGATCAGAAAGACCTACGAAGGCCTCTGCAAGATGAGCGTGCACGACCGCCATCCCTATGCCGGAGACCTTGTATTTACGGCATTTTCGGGCGGTCATCAGGACGCCATCAACAAAGGCCTCAAGGCTCTCATCGAGAGCGGCAGCTCTGTCTGGCGCGTGCCTTATCTGCCGATCGATCCGGCCGACATCGGAAGGATCTACGAGCCGATCGTCCGCATCAACAGCCAGTCGGGCAAGGGCGGAGTCGCGTTCATCATGGAGACCTACCACGGCTTCAGACTGCCTAAGGGCATGCGCAAGGAATTTTCGGATATCATCCAGCGCGTGACCGAAGCGGAGGGAGAGGCTGAGCCCGACCGCATCATGTGGGAATTCAAGCAGAATTATATTGACATGAAGGAGCCCTATCATTTCAGGCTCGCCAAAATGGAAGATATCCCGGCCGCGGCGGTGGACAATTATCACACTCTCGCGGAGATCACTTACACGGACCACGGAGAGGAGAAGACCTTTACTTCGAAGGGCAACGGTCCCATCGACGCGGTCAAGGCAGGACTGCAGAAGGAACTCGGACGGAAGCTGAGGATCCTCGACTACTCGGAGCATGCGCTCGGCGAGGGTTCGAACGCGCAGGCTGCGGCATATATCCATCTGATGGACGCGGAGAGCGGCATGATCACCTACGGCGTGGGTGTCAGCTCGTCTACGACGCGCGCGTCTATCAGAGCCATTTTCAGCGCGCTTAACCGCATGGAGCGCATGAAAGCCACGGAGGAAGATCAATCTTGAGACAGTTCATCAAAAACCTGAAAAAGTACAGATTTCTTCTGTATGAGCTGATCAAAAAGGACATAAAGCTCAAGTACCGCAGCTCGATCCTCGGACTGCTGTGGACGCTGCTCGAGCCGCTGCTCACGATGATCGTGCTGACGCTCGTCTTCTCTGAGCTTCTCGGCAGGGGAGACCGGTACTATCCCATTTACATCCTTTCGGGACGTCTGCTCTACAGCTTTTTCTCGGGCGGAACGAAAGCGGCGCTCAAGTCCATCCGCTCGCACGGAGCGATGATCTCGAAGGTCTACGTGCCGAAATACATGTATCCCGTCGCATCGATCGTTTCGAATTACGTGATATTCCTGCTTTCGCTCATCGTTCTCGTGGCAGTGGCCGCGGTAATGAAGGTAAAGCCCACGATACACATGATAGGCGCGGTACTTCCGCTCCTGATACTTCTGGTGTTCACTCTGGGCGTCGGAATGATACTGGCCACGCTGAACGTATTCTTCAGGGACCTCGAGTACCTGTGGACCGTCGCGCTGATGCTGATCATGTACACCTGCGCGATCTTCTACAAGATCGAAGGCATAAAGAACCACCTTTGGATATTCAAATACAATCCGCTCTATTCCGTGATCGTGAATTTCAGAAACACCGTATTGTACAGCGTTTACGGGCAGCCGATGGATATGTGGCATCTCTGGTATTCGATGGGCGTTAGCGTCGCGCTGTTCGGGATCGGACTTGTATTCTTCTGGCGCAAGCAGGACCGGTTTATTCTGTATGTGTAATGCGAAGTGCTGTAAATGCGCGTTTTGACGCACACAGTTGGAGATTAGAATGTTGGAAAATGTTAACGAAATAAAGGAACCGACTGTTCCCGAGAACCCCGCACCCGCGGAAAGCCCGGCGGAAGAGGCACCGAAAAAACCGGCGAAAAAGAAAAAGCTCCCGCCGAAGGTCATCACGCTCGACGGCGTGGGCATGAAGTTCAGGCTCACCGACCAGAAGGTCGACAACCTCAAGGAATACTTCATCCGCATGGTGAAGCGCAAGCTCAACTACCATGAATTCTGGGCCCTGAAGGATGTAACATTCCACGTAAGGCGCGGCTGGAGGATGGGAATCCTGGGACTCAACGGAGCCGGCAAATCGACTCTCTTAAAGATCGTCGCGGGCGTATTAAAGCCCAGCGAGGGAGAGATAAAAGTCAAAGGAAGCGTGGTTCCTCTTCTCGAGCTCGGAGCCGGTTTTGACAAGGAATACACGGGCGCCGAGAATATATATCTTTACGGATCGATGCTCGGTTATTCGAGAGATTTCATCCGCGAGAAGTTCGATGAGATCGTTGAATTCTCAGAACTCCGGGAATTCATCAACACGCCGGTAAAGAACTATTCGTCCGGCATGAAGGCGAGACTCGGATTCGCGATCGCTACAGTCGTGGAGCCCGAGATACTGATCCTCGATGAGGTGCTTTCGGTCGGCGACTCGAAATTCAAGAAAAAGAGTGAGAAAAAGCTTAAGAGCATGATGAAGAGCGGTGTGACGGTGCTGTTTGTATCGCATTCCTGCGATCAGGTAAGACGCATCTGCAACCGCGCCATAATCCTCGATCACGGACACCTTATCGCGAACGGCAAGGTGGACGAGATCTGCGACATGTACGAAGAAATGACACAGTGAGGCCATGCGGGAGAATTGCCATGACACTTGACATTATCATCGCCTGTCTGGACGACGGGAACGGCTATCTTCAGGAATGCCTGGACAGTATATCTGCCCAGGCTTTTAAGGATATCAGGATAATCCTCGAGAAGGACGATCCGAAGGCGCCGCAGGGCGTTGCGGCCATGAGGAACAAGGGCCTCGCGAGCGCGGGCTCGGACTATGTCATGTTCATGGACTGCGACGATTACCTGAGCAGGACCGCTCTTACTTCCGCCATGTACGAGGCACTCAAGAACCCCGGGAGCATCATCCGCATCCCGAGAAAGCGCAGCCTCCACAAATACTCCGTTCAATTGGTCAACGAGGGAGTCGAGCGCGATCTGCGCGAGAATCTCCCCGGCAGCTTCTACGATACATGTCTGGGACAGCTGATCCCGAGAAGACTCCTTGAGGGCCTGTCTTTTGAAGAAAACTACAGGTATTACAGCGATATCCCTTTTCTTGCGCGCCTGTATGAGCGCACCGACGTCGTTAGTGCCGATGACGCGAGATATTACAAGCGCGTGCACAACGATCCGGTCAATTACCCTTCTCTCGACCAGGAGATCAACCCCGAAAGATTTACCGAATACTGCGCGGCAATGCGCCTCGCGGCGGCGGGAATGTCCGATCCGCGCCCGATACAGAACTACATCTGCCAGTTCCTCGTGAGCCGCACCATCGTCGGAAGGAGCCAGAAGGCAGCAGGCTGGAGCGACCGTGACATGAACTCATTCGCGAGCCTCGTGGCCGAGGTCGCGGCGCCCGCGATAGAAGATTTCAACGGCGACTCAAAGAGAGTCCTGACCGCGTTCAAAAAGTGAAAGATCAAAAAGGTCAGACGCCTGATCCGCCTGCATCACCGCAGGCTGAAATTCCACGATCTCTGCCGCAGCGCGCACCAGAGGCGCCTGCTCGTATACAACAAAATATTCCGCAAGCTGCCGATAAAGAAAGACCTAGTGATGTTCTCCTCGTTCTTCGGAAGAAATTACGCCGACAGCCCGCGCGCGATCTACGAATACATGGCGGTGAATTACCCCGGGAAGAAATACGTCTGGGCGCTCAACAACACTGAGATCGAGTTTCCCGGACACTGCAAGCGCGTGGATACGCATACGCTCAAATATTTCTATTATCTGGCCGTCGCGGAGCTTTTCGTGACCAATGTGCGCCAGCCCGAGTGGTACGTAAAGCGCGAGGAGGCGAAGCTCCTCCAGACCTGGCACGGAACGCCGTTAAAGAGGCTCGTGTTCGATCTGCAGGATGTATATGCCGCGAAGCCGCTCGAATACAAGCGATTCTTCTTCAGGCAGGCCTGCGAGTGGGACGCCCTCGTGTCGGACAACGCATTTTCCACGAAGGCCTTCCAGAGCGCGTTCAGATACCCGAAGGAGAAGATCATCGAGACCGGATATCCGCGCAATGACATACTCTTCGCGCCCGATATCAGGGAAAAAGCCGCGGCTTTGAAGAAAAAGCTCGGACTCCCGACAAACAAAAAGATCGTGCTCTACGCGCCGACCTGGCGCGATGACGAGACCGAGGGCGTGGCCGAGTACGGATTCACGCTGAAGCTCGATCTGAAGAAGATAAAGAAGCTCTCGGACAGATATCATTTTATCCTGCGCACGCACTATCTGATCTCCGAGAATCTGAACCTCAGCGAGGACGAGAAGCGCTTTGTTACCGATCTGTCGTCATACAATGACATTGCCGAGCTGTATCTCGTGAGCGATGTGCTGATCACCGATTATTCGTCGACCTTCTTTGACTTCGCGAACCTTCGGAGACCCATTCTTTTCTATGTTTACGACCTTGAAAAATACAGGGATGACCTGCACGGCTTCTACTTTGACATGGAACAGGAATGCCCGGGGCCGCTGCTCAAGAGGACCGAAGAAGTGGTCGACGCGCTGCGCAATATTGACGCGGTCAGCGTAGAGTATTCGGAGAAATACGCGGAGTTCAGAGAGAAGTACTGCAGCCTCGATGACGGTCATGCGGCAAAGAGGGTCGTTTCGGCGGCCATGAGGTTGTAAACAGGCCGCCGGCTATGCTATAATGCAAGCGGAAAAGCGTATTTTGGGTCTTATGGTGGGCAATCTTATAAATGATTGGAGAATACTATGGCGGAGTTTTTAAACAGATTCAAAAGTAAGGCGGAGGAGTCCGATCCGGGCAGCAACACACAACACAGAGAAGTGCCGAAGGTATTCTTCGCGCTGCTCCTTGTACTTTATATCGCGGCATCTGTTCTGCTCAGATACGCGAGCCGCAACGCGGGAGTCATGGTCTCGGTGGGCAGGGCACAGTTCCCCATGACCGCGTTTACGGGAGTGTTCTCGGCCATTGCGAATATGTGCGTCATTTTCATGGTCGTATTCTTCAAAAGGATCGGCTTTTATACTTCTCTTGTGCTCGTGTGCATACAGTTTCCCGACATTCTTGCCAAGATGGCGTCGCAGAGTGATTTTTCGGGTCTTCCGGGATTTTTCAACAACTTGCTCACTTTGGTGGTCATACTGCTGATCTATCGCAGGAATAATTCGATCGAGAAATACAGGGTGTTCGATATTGAGCACTACAAAGAGCAGGAGCAGTACTCGAGGCGCCTGTTCGAGCAGACGGCGACGGCACTGGTTAACGCTATCGACGCGAAGGATGAGTATTCCCACGGACATTCGGTCCGTGTCGCGGAATATTCGGAGCAGATCGCGAGAGAGCTCGGAAAGAGCGATGAGGAATGC
>JAFZKM010000299.1 GCA_017553665.1 Lachnospiraceae bacterium | reverse complement strand
AGAGACCGTTCTCGATGCTGAGCGCGTAGTTGTTGTATTGTGTCCAGATACCGTTGATATTGCCGTAGGTGAGTATCATCGTGGACTTGAGCAGATTCTTGTCCGCAGGAAGTGCCTTCGGGTCCGAATCCGCGTCAACGGGATTGGAATACCAGATCTTTCCGTTTCTCTTATCTTCAACGGTAAAGAAGGTGGTACCCGTATCCATGGTGAATTTCAGATCATCATTTTCCAGATATATCTCTGATGCCTCTTCATCAAAGCCCCTTACCTCAATATCGGGTTCGGGCACCGGTGCGGGCTGCAGCTTTACGATGATAAAAGCCACAAGAGCAATGATCGCGCAGGGGATGATAACCTTGACCAGAGATATCAGAAAATCTTTTAACCCTTCCATAGTTCTCCCCTTTCGTTAGTATACTCTGAAAATGATCTCTTTATACAAAGAGTAAAAATATGCGATGCCGTCACTGATCAGCGAGAAGAACAGCAGCAGGATAAAGATGATTACTGCCATTCCTACGAGCGAGAACAGGATGCAGAGCAGGTTCTTGCCCATCTTGTATTCATGGATCTGGCTCATTCCGACTACCATCAGCATCACGCACCACGCGAGCGAAAGGTAGTAAAAGAATACATAGAACGTACTCTCATCCGCAGCCAGGATATTGCTGAATATCGTGTTGGGTATCATCACGAGCGGATAAGGCGCGATCGCGTAGCAGGAGCCGATGTAAACGTTCTTAAGATTGCCCTTGCCGTCGAACAGCGTCGTGAGCGCCCAGTTTGAAAGTACCCAGATAAGGAACGGCATCAGGATACCCATGACCTGCATGAAAATATTCACACGCTCCCAGTTGACCCTTATGAACTGGAAGTTCGTGTACTGCAGTCTCCATACTCTCGTAAGCAGCGCAAGGATAAGGATGACCGTTCCCGCGGCCGCCGAGCCCCTCTTCTCATGTGTCAGGTCCCAGAAACCGTCTACGGGATGAACCACCGCATAAAGCGCATATCTCAGCGATGATAAAAAGCCGGCGAAGCGTGTATTCTTTGTGTTAACGCCTGATAGTTCTGCGCTCTTCTTCATACTTCGCCACCTCCCATCTTAATCTCTTAAATCTGCCGATCAGCAGCGGAACGAGCATCAGCACAAGTGCGCCTCCGAAGAGGATCGCGATGTGATCTTCAACCCATTCCTTTCTGTAAAGCTTAAAGGCCTTCGCGTAGTTATCGACATCATTCTTGACCTTGAAGTAATACATGGCTTCCTTGTACTTATCCTGACGAAGGAGCGCACGTCCGATGCCGATATACGCAAGATCGTAGTTGCCGTTAAGCGCCAGCACGTCGCGCCAGATATCGGCGGAACCGTCGTAATCGCCTGCCTGGTAAGCCTCGATCGCTCCGAATATGCCCGCGCCGAATTCGGTGGGTGTAAAGACGGTGATCTGTCCGGCCTTCTTATCAAGCACGAGCAGGTCTCTGCCCATATGCTCAAGCGAAACCGGATCACGGAAGTAACCGTCGCGGTTTCCGTTTCCTCCGAAGGCAAAGAGCAGATGGCCCTGATTGTCGTAGCCGAATATCCTGCATCGGGTCTGATCCAGGGCAAAATATGTGTCATTGTCAAGGACGGTAACGTCGATCATCTTCGACGAACCCGAATAACCCGCGTCATCTGACCAGTTGATATCGCCGATCGGCGGGAAATTGCCGTTCTTGATCAGGATGTCGTTGCCGAGAGCGTTAAGCTTACGGATGGGCATCGCCTGATCCGACATAAGGTCCTTTTCGTCCACATGCGTCGTGACAACGTACATGAAGCCGTCCTTGTCGAGCGCGATATTGTCATACTCGGTCGGAACAAAGTTCTGTGTCTGCGCTCGCTGTTCCTTTGTCATCAGGTAGGTCTTCCAGATGTACTGGTACCAGCTGTAGGTAACGGGCGTAGCGCCGATGAAGCCTGTGAACGTACCGTCCGCCTCATATTTGATCAGACCTTTGTTCACATGCTGCGCGACAAGATAAACACGTCCCGCGTCATCCACGATGAGTCTCGTGGGAAGGAACGAAACGCTCGCGTCAAAGAGCACATCGTCGGGCTGTACAAAGCTGAGCACATACTCAAGGTCATTCGTGAGCTTTACCACTCTTCCGTTTCCGTTGTCACAGATATAAAATTCGCCTTCCTCGGAAACGAAAACGTCCTGAGGACTGCTTAAGGTAAGCACTTCGTCATCGCCCGTAAACGAGTCGATGATGCGCTTTACTGTATAGATCCCGTTATTCTCCTCAACCTCGATAATGCGGTTGTTCGCTGTATCGCAGATGTAGAGCAGATTGCCGCGTACGAAGATCGATGTTGCGTCTTCGAACTTTTTGTCGAGACCGAGCTCCTTATAGGTGATCGTGGTACGGACAGCATACGCGTCGGGAGAATACTGAGTCTCCTCCCAGTAATCGTAATTGTAGGTATAGCCGGTGTCGGCGAGTACGGCCGCGGGCACGGTCAGGAGCATGAGCGCCAGCGTGAGTGCCGCGATCCTTTTGATCATTTTCTTCATATCCGTACCTCCCTCAATCCTTGATACCCGAAGAAGCCATGGTCTCAAGGATCTGGCTCTCCGAGAGAATGAAGGTAAGGATCGGAACGATCATTACCACAACAGTT
>JAFZKM010000298.1 GCA_017553665.1 Lachnospiraceae bacterium | reverse complement strand
GGTAAGTCCCGCAGTGAGCACGTTCTCGGTGGACGCCGCAACATCCGAGCTCAGCTCGGTAAACATTCTCTCAAACATCGGAAGGATCTTCCATACGAGCACTACCATGATCGCGGCCATAACGGCGAACAGGATCATGGGATAAGCGATTGCGCTTCTGAGTCCCGCCTTTACGCGGCTGTCGCGCTCATAGTACTCGGCCAGCGACTTCATAACGTCCTCGAGACGTCCGGTCTTCTCGCCGACCTCTACCATGTGCACCATGTACTCCGGGAATGCTCCGGTAGCTGTGAGCGCTTTGTAAAGCGGGATGTTCTCCTTAACCTGAAGGTCGATCTGACGGAGAACTTCCTTTGTCTTGGCATCCTCCATCTCGCTGTAGAGCATGTAGGTGCCTTCATATACGGAAATACCGCCCTTTAAGAGCATGGCGATCTGATCGCAGAACATAGCGATCTCATCGGAATTGAATTTCTTTTTCTTGCCTTTGCCGCTGTCCTTTACGGCCTCTTCGAGGTCCTTCTTTTCTTCCTTCACGGCCTCTTTTGCCGTCTCGGCGGCAGCGGTGACAACCTTCTTCTCTTCGGTGCCGAGATTAGGGTTGAAGCCCGTATCGTCCGCTCCGAGGTTAGGATTGAAGCCTGTGTCATCGGCTCCCAGATTGGGATTGAATCCCGTATCGTCGGCGCCTAAGTTCGGGTTGAAGCCCGCATCGTCCTTCTTGCTGTCGTTTCCCAGATTGGGATTGTACTCAAAAGTATTGTCGTCAGCCATCTGTTCTGTACCGTCCCCCCAAAATAGATTTTCAAAACTTAAATGATCTCTGCGATCTTTATGTCTCTGTTCTTCGCCAGATCCACAAAGATGTCGTCCACCTGCACAACCGGCTTGGAAAGCTCGGCATTGTTCAGAAGGACTATCTTACCCACCTGATCGTTCGAGAGTCTCACGTTATGATTTATGAATACCTGCGTGATCTGCTCAAGCAGCGGGATAAGGAACTTGGGATTGTATTTGTGCGCGTCATCGTTCTGCAGCATCCTTACCACATCGAACGGGCACACTCTCGGTCTGTATATTCTGTCGCTCGTCATCGCGTCGTAGACATCCGCGATAGCGATAATCATCGCAAAGTTTTCGATCTGCTCTCCGGACTTTCCGAACGGATATCCGCTTCCGTCAGCCCTCTCATGATGCTGGAGCGCCGCCATCTTTACGCGGTCATCGATGTTTTTGTCCTTTAAGAGCTCGTAGCCGCGGAGCGTATGCGTCTTTACCGTCTTATACTCCTCGGCTGTCAGCGAATCGGGCTTTAAGATGATCTCACGCGGTATCACGGTCTTTCCTATATCGTGAAGCAGTCCCGCGAGCGTCAGCATCCTCTCGGATTCCTCGCCGAGTTCGAGCCATTTCGCGAAGCAGCCCGCGATCAGCGATACATTGACGCTGTGCATATAAGTCATCTCATCGTACTCGCGGATGCAGTGAAGCATGTTGAATACGTTGGTTTTGCTGCCGCTGGCCCCGACCATGCGGTCCACCTCGGAAATGAGGTAGTCCTCGTCGATCTCGGTCCCTTCGGTGATCATCGCGTTGATCGTGTTCTGCAGAGCCGAAACCGCGTGATCGTAGTTCTTCGAGAATTCCCTGAACTCAACGCTGCTCTTGAGCTGATGCACAAGGCTCTGATCGTCGGCAGTCTCCTCCTCCGGCTCGAATACGATGATAGTATCGATGGAGTAGAACATGATCTTCGAGATCTTCTGAGCGTCGAGAATGGAATGCTTATTCAGAATGACCTGATTGTTCCTGGAATATATATCCTGCGCGAGCTCCATGCCCAGAGTCGCGCGGCTGATGGGTATTCTCCTGAACGGCCTTTTTTCTTCGTTACTCTTCTCCATTTGATACCCCCTCCACAATTCTCAATAATTATACATCAGGCGGTGTCCGATGACAAACAATTTTTGGCATTTTGCCTATTTGTTATAGAATTTTGCCACCTGAGCGAAATTATTCGTCAGCGCGTAAGACCAGTTGCCCTCTTTCGCGCCGTTAGTCCTTGATGTTACAAAGTCTTCCAGCTTCTTCATGTACTCGTCCGAAGAGATCGTTCCTTCGGCCACATAAGTCAGTCCGCGCTCCCAGCTTGCGGTAAGATCCGGGCGCAGCAGCGACTTGATCGAAGCGTTGACCACCTCGTAGACCAGCTCACCCTGCAATGAAGGCGTGATGATCTGAGTTTTCTTGTTCAGGTTCAGATAACCGATGCTCACGAGCTTCTTCAGTATCTCTGCGCGGGTCGCGCTCGTTCCGATACCGCTGCCCTTGATCTGCGCGCGAAGGTCCTCGTCCTCGATCAGCTGTCCCGCGTTCTCCATCGCGAGAATGATCGAACCCGAATTATAGCGCTTGGGTGCCGAGGTCTCTCCGAGCTTTATCGAGAAATCGTCGACAGGAAGCTGCGTGCCTTTTTTAAGCTTTTCGAGCACAGCGAGCATATCCGACCCGAGCTCCTGCTGCTCTTCTTCCTCGCCCTCCCGCGGCTGGGAGTCATCCGTCCCTTCGGCGGGCTGCGCTGTGTCCTTCGAGGCTTTCTGATTCTTATTTCTGTAAGGCTGTCCGCATTTCAGCCAGCCTTCCTCCATCAGTGTCTTGAAGTTCGAGAAAAAGCTCTCACCGTTAATGATCACCGAAAGCGCGATCTTGCGGTAGACAGCCGGAGGCAGGAAAATGCTCAGGAATCTTCTGCCGATCAGCTCGTATACCTTGCCCTGAAGGGGCTTCAGCGATGAGAGCGCGTTAAGTCCCTGTCCGGTGGGAATGATCGCGTAGTGGTCCGTGATCTGCTTATCGTTCGTATATTTCGTCTTCGCTATCTTCTTCCAGGTGTCGCCGGCCAGTATCTGCTCGGCAAATTCCCTGAACTGTCCGACTCCGGTGAGTCCCTTTATGTTCTTGTCGATCTCCTTCGCGACCGCGGTCGAAAGTACTCTCGCGTCGGTTCGCGGATAGGTCACGAGCTTCCT
>JAFZKM010000297.1 GCA_017553665.1 Lachnospiraceae bacterium | reverse complement strand
TAAATTTCACATAAAAATCGGCTTTCACATTTCCTCCGAGATAGTTTATAATTAATCAAAAAGAACGCAACGGAGTGACCGGATTTGGATACTGATGTCAAATATATGAAAAAGGCCCTGGTTCAGGCAAAACACGCGCTCGAACTCGGTGAAGTCCCGATCGGATGCGTGATCGTATGCGACGGCAGGGTCGTCGGACGCGGATATAACAGGCGCAATACCAAAAAGACCACGCTCGCGCACGCCGAGATCACCGCGATCGACCAGGCCAGCCGCAGGCTCGGGGACTGGCGCCTCGAGGGCTGCACTATGTATGTCACTCTCGAGCCCTGTCAGATGTGCTCGGGAGCGATCGTCCAGTCGCGCATCGACCGCGTCGTGATCGGCGCGATGAACCCTAAAGCGGGCTGCGCGGGCTCGATCCTCGACATCCTGCACATGAAGGAATTCAATCACCAGGTTGAGACGACGATCGGCGTCTGCCAGGAGGAATGCAGCGACATATTGCAGGTATTCTTCAAGGACCTGCGCGAGCGCAACCGCGCGGAAAAGGCCGCGAAGCGCGCACAGGCCGAAGAGGAAGCCCTTCGCGATCTTACGGCCGGCGAATAAGAAGACCAGAGGAGACCACACCATGCAGATACACGGTTTTGCCAAGCTTACACTGCTTGATTATCCCGGGAAAATAGCAGCCACCATATTTACGGGCGGCTGTAATTTCCGCTGTCCGTTCTGCCATAACGCTGTTCTGGTCCTCAACCCGAATGCCCAGCCGAAGATCGACGAAAACGAGATCCTGAAAGAGCTCGAGAGCCGAAAAAACAAGCTCGAAGGCGTCTGCATCACCGGCGGTGAACCCACTCTCTGCAGGGATCTGCCCGATTTCATCGCAAAGATCCGCGAACTCGGCTTCCTCGTTAAACTCGATTCGAACGGCACCAACCCCGATATGCTGGAAGACCTGATAAGCCGCAAACTCATTGACTTTGTCGCAATGGATATCAAGTCCTCTCCCGAGGGTTATGGAAAGGCCACCGGACTTAAAGACATATCCATGGACAATATCTTCCGTTCGACCGACCTGCTCATGCAGAGCGGAACGGACTATGAATTTCGAACTACCGTTGTAGACGGAATTCACACTGCCGACGACTTCAAAAAGATCGGCATCTGGCTAAAGGGCGCAAAAGCCTATTATCTCCAGCAATATAAGGACTCGGGCGACCTAATCGCACCCAAAGGACTCTCCGCTCCTTCAAAGGAGACACTCGAAAAATACCGCGGGATCCTGCTGCCTTATATACCGAATACATCGATACGCGGGATCGACTGAACCTGAGGATATTCATATGAAATTCAGATACTGTACAGACCGGCTGATCCTTATGGTCGCCGATGAGAGCATGGCGCCGCTCGTGCTCGACTATCTCAACCGGAACCGCAGCGACTTCGAGCGCTGGGACAGGGCCTTCGGCGAGGAATGCTACACGCTCGAATATCAGGAGAAGGCTCTGGCCGCGGAACAGAAGCTTTTCCTGCGCTCATCGGGCGTCCGCTACTATATGTTCCTTTCGGATAAGCCCGATTTCATTATCGGCAACATCAGTTTTTCGTATCTCACGGAGGACGGAGGGCACCGCTGTTCCATCGGATATCGCATTGACACACGGTACCGCGAACAGGGTTACGCTTATGAAGCCGCGTCCTTCCTGATCCCGCTCATTCATGAGAGCTACGGGACCAAACGCATTGAGGCCGACATTCTCGAGGAAAATATCCCTTCAAAAAAACTGATCGAGAAGCTCGGTTTTGAATATGAGGGCATCGCCAGGAAATCGCACACGATCGCGGGCGTGGAAAGGGACCATCTGCGATATTCACTTATACTTTGACAGGAATTAAAGCCATGAAATATCTATTCGCATCCGATATTCACGGATCAGCCTACTACTGTAGAAAGCTCATTGACGCATACAGATCAGAAAAAGCAGACCGCCTGATACTTCTCGGCGACCTGCTCTATCACGGTCCGCGCAACGACCTTCCGAAGGACTATGCCCCGAAGGAAGTCGCGGCAATGCTTAATTCATTAAAGCGTGAGATCCTCGCGATCCGCGGCAACTGCGAAGCCGAGGTCGACCAGATGATGCTCGGATTCCCGGTCCTGGCCGATTACGCCGCGATCATGACGGATAGCGGGCAGACCATATATCTCACTCACGGCCATCATTACAACATAGAAGATCCCCTCCCGATGAAGGAAGGGGATATCATGATCTACGGTCATACACATGTACCGCTCGACGAGGTCAGAGACGGCATCCGCTTCTTAAACCCCGGTTCTGTCTCGATCCCGAAGCAGGACTCCGGACACGGCTATATCGTGCTCGAAGACGGTGTATTTACACGCAAGCTTATCGAATGATCCCGGATCAGTTCTTATCATTGCCGGCCACGCCTTTTACAATAGAGATGACTACGGCGAACAGCACTCCGGCTATCGGCCATACGATCCAGGTGCGGTCCCAGTTATTCGTGATAAAACTCCATGCCAGATAACCCGCGGTAACCGAAACCCAGTAAACACTGCTGACGAGGCTTACCAGCGGGTTCTTTTTCTTTGCGCTGATCGAATAATCCTCTTCCTGGAGCAGCTTCTTAAATGCCTCGGTCATTGAACCCGCGCGGACCATCAGGTTGACGCCTGCGCTGATAAAGAGCAGAAGCAGGCAGACCATGAACAGAATGATATGATCGGGAGCTTCAAGAAGAGCTGACATGATGAGCGGAACGCAGCTTAAAATGCAGAGCGTTACGCCGATCGCGATCGACTTTACATTTGTCTGTTCAAAGGCCTTGCGTCTTTCGCGGACCATGCCCTCCACGCCGTACAGAGTCTCGATCGGGCTTGTCTCAAGGTACTCAAATCTCTCGAGTTTTGCGCCGTCAATGATAAAGAACAACACCGCTACCGCGATCAGGACAAGCAGCGAGACTATTCCCATACCCACCAGAAGATTGGCCGGTATCGGGAATCCGCCGATCTCCGAAAACGCGATAAAGAGCAGGAGCATTGCGGGTGCAAGGATGCACAGGCTCACCATGTTCGCGCGTCTGGGCGCAATCTCTTCGGTGATGTCCAAATAATCATTGGCCTCTTCCATAGAAACCTTGATGATATCGCCGTAATCCGAATCCATGACCGGATTTCCCGCGATATCCGCGGGCTCGATCTCATCCTTAAGAAGATAATCGGTGCTTACTCCAAAGATCTCGGCCATGTTTATTATCTTCTGAATGTCCGGGATGGCCTGCGCGCCTTCCCACTTCGATATCGACTGCCTCGATACCGAAAGCTTTTCGGCCAGTTCTTCCTGTGACCAGCCGTTCCTCTTTCTCTCGTTGATAATTTTGTCAGCAAGTATCATTTATTTTTCCTCCGTTATTCTGCATTCGTTTCCGGCATTCATTCTCTGCCGGCCCCATGCGTTTCTTACGGGTTCATCCTACCCCTGACGGCGGTTGCAGACCATAAAGCGTGCTTTCCAATTTGTCAACCGGCGGTAGCAAATGCAGTGTTTTCGCGCACTTTCGCGGTTTTCATATTCGTCCGCCGCATTTTTCTTCTCTTACAACAAGTATAATTATCTCGAAGGATATAATCAACAAATATGGTACACAATGGCTCATTGTGTTAGAATATTATAAGCAAAAATTATGAAAGAGGATCTGCCATGAGAAAATATGTCTGCGGTCGCCGCGTCCTTTTCTGTGCTGCCATTTTGTTCATAACCTTGAATTGCGTATTCGGCGCCTACTTCTCCGTGATCATCGGAAAGATCGTGGATGCCGCCGGCGAGGATATGAACGCTCTCGTCAGGGCGTTCCTGATCGGACTGCTGTTTGTGGCAGGTTATGTCATTGTCGAAATAATCTGCGGAATCCTTAAAGAGAAACTGACCGCGGAAACCAGACGGCATATCAAGCGCAACCTCTTTTCCGCGATCCTTAAAAAGCCCATCTCCTCAATGTCCGAGGCCAGCTCCGCCGAATATATCAACGACCTTTCGAACAACCTCAATATGTTCGAGCAGAATTACATCAACGCGATCTACTCGCTGACTACGGTCATTACTATGTTCATCTCCGCGTCGGTGATCACGCTGACCCTCGAGCCCTTCATGCTCCTCGTCATGGTGGCACTCGCGCTGCTGACGCTTTTGTTTTCGGGCAATATCGGCAAACCCGTTGAGAAAAGGGCAAACGGATACATGCAGAAAAACGCGGAATACACCGCGGAGATCAAGGACGATCTGTCCGCCTCGTATCTGATCAGGTCCTTTGGGATCACAAAGACCATACTGCGCAAGCACAATAATAAAAACGATGAAGCAGAAGACGGAAAATTCTCGCTCGGCTTCCTGCAGACGATCTGCTCCAGCGCCGGCGACCTCGTGGGCCTGCTCTCGACCGTCTTCGTAATGTCGGCAGCTGCCTACTTCGCTATCAAGGGCCGCTTTTCCACCGGAATGATCATCACCTTCGGAAGCCTGATCGGACAGATAGTTTCACCGGTGGCCAGCCTGCCTTCCGTGATCGCAAAGTTCTCGGCCGCAAAGCCTATCAACGCCCGATTCATGGAGATCATGGCGGATAGCGCTGCGGATGACAGCGAACCTCAAAAGATACAAAAGTCCGATCTCACCGACCGCATAGAAGTCAAAAATGTATCGTTCTCCTACGGCGACGCTCCGGTTCTTGACAATGTCTCTACCTGCTTCAGAAAAGGCGGAAAATATGCCGTAACGGGCCTGAGCGGCAGCGGAAAATCAACCCTGATGAACGTAGTCATGGGACTGCTCCCCGCCGACAGCGGAGAAGTGACCTACGACAGTGTAAATGTCAATGATCTCACGCCTGAAGACAGAAGCCGGATAGTGAGCATCGTGCCCCAGGACAGCTTTTTATTCAACGATACCATCAGAAACAATGTCACGCTGTTTGAAAAGGATATCCCCGACGACCGAATAATTAAAGCGTTCGAAAGCGCAGGGATACGCGGGCTCGTCGATTCTCTTCCCGAAGGTCTCGACACCGTAGTGGCCGAGAACGGCAGCAATTTCTCGGGCGGAGAGAAGCAGCGATTCTCCCTCGCGAGAGCCATCCTTCGAAACTGTCCCGTACTGGTGCTCGATGAAGGCACCAGCGCGATCGATACCGAAACCGCGAAGCAGATAGAAAAGAAGCTGCTTGAGAAAAAAGACCTTACGCTCATCGCGATCACCCATGATGTATCGCAGGAGCACCTGGCACTCTTTGACGGAGTAGTAAGAGTATAAAGAAGCGCACAATAAAGGAGCAGGTTGCCAAAACCTGCCCCTTTTGTTTTGCAGCATAAACCTTACTTCTTGAAGTACCTGTTGTACAGCCCCTCAAATGCCTTTCCGTGTCTCGCCTCATCGCGGGCCATTTCATGCACGGTGTCATGGATAGCGTCGAGATTCGCTGCCTTTGCGCGCTTCGCAAGATCGGTCTTGCCGGCGGTGGCGCCGTTCTCAGCCTCAATTCTCATCTCGAGATTCTTCTTTGTCGAAGGGGTAACAACCTCGCCGAGCAGCTCAGCGAACTTCGCAGCGTGCTCTGCCTCTTCGTAAGCTGCCTTCTCATAGTAGAGACCAACCTCGGGATAACCCTCGCGGAAAGCAACTCTGGCCATCGCCAGATACATGCCTACTTCCGAGCACTCGCCCGTGAAGTTTGCTCTGAGGTCGTCAATGATATCCTGACTTACACCCTGAGCTACGCCTACAACGTGCTCTGCAGCCCATGTGCGCTCATCTTCCTGCTTCGTGAACTTCGAAGCGGGCGCATGACATACGGGACAGCTCTCGGGAGCCTCATCACCTTCATGAACATAACCGCATACACTACATACATACTTTGCCATAACAAAACCTCCTGAAAATTATTTATTATCACAAAGCCGGTTCCGCACAACTGACGTGCCGTTTCGCTTTGTAAATAACTACTCTGCCTCGATCTCCTTGATACAGACCTCGTTGCCGGTAAGAAGATATGTGTGCTCACTCCCGCAATGCGGGCAGGTCTTTCCGAATTCCACGGTCGGATACTGTTTTTTGCAGTCCTCGCAGTAAGTCATCGCGTCGATCTGCTCGACCACCAGCTTCGCGCCGCGGATCGGTCCCTCTTCTTTTGCTACCGCCCAGTCCCAGCAATCCGTCAGATACGACGGGATGATCGATGAAACCTCGCCGACCTGCAGCGTCACAGAATTGACCTTCTCGACCTTATTCTCCGCGGCAACTTTTTTCACATCCTTTACGATGTAAAAAACCACTCCCAATTCATGCATATTATTTATCTTTCTTCTTGAAAAGGATCTTCGATCCGCGCTTCAGAACGTAAGGAAGCAATGCCTTCGCCTTGTCCTCGGCCTTAACCATCGTGCTGCATTCAGGTCTCTCGCGGTGCAGTTTGATCGCGTCAAACTCGCACTTCGTCGTACAGATGCCGCAGCCGATGCACTTATTCTCATCAACTACCGACGCGCCGCAGCCTAAGCATCTCGAGGTCTCGATCTTTACCTGCTCCTCGGTGAGCGTTCCGTGGTAATCCCTGAAGCCCTTCGCGTCAACATCTTTCCGGGTGTAAGCCACCTGACGTGACGAATTATCGTATGAAGGAACCGAGATGTTCTTCTTATCAAGCTCTATGAACTGTCTTCTGTTGCGGCCGATCGTCATATGACCGTGCTGAACGAAACGGTGCAGCGATTCGGCTGCCTCGTGTCCCTGCGCGATGGCGTCGATCGCGAACTTCGGTCCGGTAAATACATCGCCGCCGACGAAGATATCGGGCTCGTCGGTCTGATATGTGAGCTTGTCGGCAACGGGTCCGTTGCCCCTGCCGAAGGTAACCTTTGTGCCTGCGAGAAGATCGCCCCAGACAATGGTCTGTCCGATCGCGAATATGATACTGTCCGCCTCAACGGTGATCGTATCATTCTCATCGTAATGAGGTCTGAAGCGGTGCTCGTCATCATAAACGCTCAGGCACTTCTTGAATACGATCGCTTTGGCCCTGCCGTTCTCGACGATGACCTCCTTCGGTCCCCATCCGCAGTTAACCTTCACTCCGTCAGCCTCGGCGTCCGCAACCTCTTCCTTTGTCGCGGGCATGATGTCACGGGTCTCGAGACATACCATCTCAACCGAATCCGCGCCGCTCCTCGAGCTTACTCTCGCCGCGTCTATCGCAACGTTTCCGCCGCCGACCACTACGGTGCACCCGGAAACCCTGATCTTGCCTTCGTTTGCGGCCTTCAAAAAGTCTACCGCTGTAGTACAATTCTCAGCGTCCTCGCCGGGAACGCCCGGAAGCTTACCTCCGCTGCATCCGATCGCGATATAGAAGGCCTGATAGCCCTCCTTTCGGAGATAGTCGAGCGTAACGTCCTTTCCGACATCAACTCCGCATTTGATCTCAACGCCCATTTCCTTAAGGACATCGATCTCGGCGTCTATAACATCCTTTTCGAGCTTATATGAAGGGATACCGTAGCGGAGCATGCCGCCGGGCTTCTCATTCTTCTCGAAAACGGTCGGATAATAACCCATCTGCGCAAGGAAGAACGCGCAGGACAAACCTGCGGGACCGCCGCCGATCACAGCGATCTTTTCCTTCCATCTGCCGAGGTTCGAAGCGACCACGATCTCGGGAACATATCGGGTCTCCGCCTTCAGATCCCTCTCGGCGATGAACTTCTTTACCGCGTCGATCGAAACCGCCTGATCGATCGTGCCTCTCGTGCATGCGTCCTCACAGCGCCTGTTGCAGATGCGTCCGCATACCGCGGGGAACGGATTCTCCTTCTTGATCAATGCCAGAGCTTCGGTGTACTTACCCTGGGCGGCTTTTTTAAGATAACCCTGGACCGCGATGTGCGCGGGACAGGCTGTCTTACAAGGTGCCGTACCCGTATCGTAACAGTTGATCCTGTTATTGTCTCTGTAGTCCTCATCCCAGTGCTCGGGGCCCCACTTCTGCTCGTCGGGCAGCTCGTGCTTCGGATACTCTATTTCGCTTCCGTCCTTGAGGCAGAGCTTCTGTCCGAGCTTTACCGCGCCTGCGGGACAATACTCCACGCACTGTCCGCACGCCACGCAGTTCTCCTTCTCAACTCTCGCCACATAAGCCGAACGCGACATGTTCGGTGTATTGAAGAGCTGTGATGTACGGAGCGCGTTGCAGATCTTAACGTTGCAGTTGCAGATGGCGAAGATCTTCCCCTCGCCGTCGATGTTGGTGATCTGGTGAACGAAGCCGTTATCCTCGGCGCGCTTTAAGATCGCCATCGCCTCATCGTAGGTAATGTCGTGTCCGCGTCCGGTCTCACGGCAGTAATCCGCCATATCGCCGACGCCGATACACCAGTCATTGAAATCATCGGCACATCCCTCGTCAAGCTTCTTGCGGCTGACACGACAGGAACAGACAGAAGCACCGATATGACCTTCATACCGCTTCAGCCAGTAGGAAATATGCTCTATG
>JAFZKM010000296.1 GCA_017553665.1 Lachnospiraceae bacterium | reverse complement strand
CCAGTATCGACTATCTCCGGCTCTGCGTCGAATATCTTTCTCAGACGCTTCATCGCCGCATGGCCCTGCGTGAATGAAGCTACGCTGTCGCCTACCGCGATCATCGGCCATACGAGCATTCCGATGTACTGGTTGAAAGCCACGAAATGTCCCACGGAGATCTCGCCGCGGTATACGAGCAGTCCGCCGTACAGCAGGGCTATCGTGCGGCAGATGCCGATAACAAGCTCGATCGCGGGCATGAATATCATATTTGTACGGATCAGCTTAAGATTCTTTTTGCGGTTGTTCATGTTGACCTTCATGAACTCATCCTGCTCACGCTTTTCCTGGACAAACGCCTTGATAACGCGCACGCCCGAGAAACTCTCCTGCACACGGTCGCTCAGGTCCGAGAATGCTTCGTTCTTCTCAACATAGAACTTGTCGACCACGAGGCAGTAATACAGCGCGCCGCCCAAAATGATGACCATAGGGATGCATGCCGCAAGAGTAAGCCTTCCGTCGACATATCTTACCATCTTGAAAAGCACCATAACGGTCATGACTACCGCGTCGAATACGGAAATGACCGCCGGACCGATCGCCATTCTGATGGCCGAGATATCATTCGTAAAATGCGCCATCAGGTCGCCTGTCTTGTGCTGATTGTAATAATTCTGGGAAAGCCCGGTCAGATGCTCAAAGAGATCGTCCCTCATCTCACGCTCGATCCTTCGCGCCGTGACAAACAGGAACCATCTCCATCCGAAGCGGCCCATTGCCATACCGAGACCGCAAAGGAAGATCATCAGGACGATCTTCGCTATCGTCTGCGAAGTCGCTCCGCCTCCTCCGAGCGCGTCCGTAACTTCACCGGTCAGCTGGGGAATGAAAACGCTCAGCAGATCGACTCCGAACAGGATGAGGATTCCCATCAGATATTTAAGCCAATACTTTCTAACGTACCCGAACAGCATGTCCGTCCTCCTATTTAGAAACGGCCTTGGCCGTTTCTGATTCCTTGCCGTAAACACGGCTTATTGTGGAATCGCTGATATTATACACTTTATTGCAGATTCTCGAGACCAGTCTCCTGTCATGCGAGATGATTATAAATGTAAGGTTCTTCTCCTTTTTGAGCCTCATAAGAAGCTCGAGCACCTGCTCGCGGATCGTTACGTCCAGCGCGGATACGGGCTCATCAAGGATAATTAATTCATGATTTAATATTATATTCAATGCTATTGAAACACGCTGTCTCTGGCCTCCCGAGAGCTGAGAAACCTTTCTCGATACGAGTTCTTCATCAAGTTCTACGTCCCGCAGCGTCTGCGCCACAAGCTCCTGAGCCTCAGCCGGATCACGCTTTCCCGACAGGCGCAGCGGCTCCTCAAGGATCCTGCCGACCGTCATCGAAGGGTTAAGGCTTCCAAGGGGATCCTGGAAAACCATTCCCGGACGGGCGCAGCTCAGCTTCATCTGCCCCTTAGTGTACTGCTGCAGCCCCGCGATCGCCTTGACCAGTGTAGTTTTGCCGCAGCCCGAAGGACCGACGATACCCACGCAGTCTCCGCGGCAGATCGTCATGTTCACGTCTTTATTGACAGTATTAAAGGATTTTTTAGAGAACAGGAACCTGCCTCGGTTGCGGTACATTACCGAAAAATCCTTCAGCTCAACTATCGGCTCGCCTTCAGGCTCATCCGTCAGATACGACTTATCGGCAAATGCCGCCGAGAGCAGGTTCTGCCCGTAATCGCTCTGCGGATGCACGAATGCCTGCGCGCTGACTGTCTCGTCGTCAGCCTTATTGATCTCGAGCTCCTCAACGATCATTCCGTCCTTGAGGACAAGCGCCCTTCCGCAGATCGAGGCAATGACCTCCAGATCGTGCGAGATCAGTATGATCGAAGTTCCGTACTTTCTGTTTATCTTCTTGAATATTCCGAGGATCACGTCCACTATGTCCGCATCAAGCGCAGTCGTGGGCTCATCCGCGAATATTGTCTCTGCTCTGGCCACGATCGCCATCGCGATCATGACTCTCTGCCTCATTCCGCCCGAGAGCTCATGCGGATACATTCCGTAGAGCTTATCCGGGTCTTCGAGACCCGTATCCGCCATCGCGTCAAGGACTCTTGCCTTCTGCTCCTTTTCGCTCAGATGCGAAGCGTGCAGCTCGAGTATCTCGTCTATCTGCCAGCCTATGGTCTTTACGGGGTTCAGCGAAGTCATGGGTTCCTGGAAAATCATCGCGATCTTGCCGCCCCTGATCTTCGTCATGTCCTGCTCGCTCATGTCCGCAAGGCTCTGGCCGTCAAGGAGAATGTCGCCTCCGGTGATCAGCGCGGTATCCGAAGCTATTCCGAGGATCGAGAGCGCAGTAAGGCTCTTGCCGGAGCCCGATTCGCCCACGATACCGAGGATCTCGCCCTTCTTCAGGTCGAAGCTGATGCCTTTTATGACTTCATTCACACCGTCTTCATCAATGAATCCGACATGCAGGTCGCGCAGGGACAGCCTTGTATCTTCGGACCATTCCTCTGTCTTCTTCTGCGCCGCAAGCTCCTGCTTTCTTCTCTCCTGCGCCTTTTTCTTTATCTGTCTGAAATTGATCGCCGAAACTCCGACATTGCCGCTGATCAGCGAGATCCCGAGGATCGCGGTAACCATCGTAAGGCTTGTGAAGAACATGTACCAGGGCGCGCCGTAAATATAAACCTGCGCCTCCGCGAGCATACGTCCGAGGCTGGGATCCGGCGGCTGTACGCCGAGCCCGAGGTAGCTCAGTCCAGCCTCCGCAAGGACCGCGTTATTGAGACCTACGAGCACCGATGACCAGAATACGGGCATGGTGTTCGGAAGGATATGTACAAATATTATACGAAGATCCGATGCTCCCATGAGCTTCGCGTTCGCGACATAATCGCGGCTGCTCTCCTCGAGGAACTCAGAGCGCATGATCCTCGCGAAGCTGGGTATGAATACTATTCCGAGGGAAATGCAGATGTTCATCGTGCCCTTGTCAAGGATACTTACCACAACAAGAGCGAGCAGAATGCTCGGGAACGAAGCGAGGCCGTCATTAAGCCTCATCAGTACCTCATCCACCACTCCGCCGTAATATCCGGTGAGTGCTCCGACAAGTCCGCCGATCACCGCGCCCGTCATTACCGTGAACAGGGCGATCAGGAAGGTCGATCTCGCGCCCTCTATTACTCTGCAGAAAATGTCACGGCCGAAGTTGTCGGTACCGAAGATATGCCTTATGGAAGGGCCCTGAAAAATGGCCCCGTAATCCATCTCATTTACGTTGTAAGGAAGCCAGAAAATTGATATTACTACAGGAATAGAAACTAGAAGTACCATGATCATACCGATCACTAAATCGCGATTTAGTTTCTTCATTTTCGACCTCCTTTCTTAAGTCTGTGTTTATGAAAAATAGATCATACCCGGGGATCTATTACCTTATATATGATGTCCACGATCAGGTTGACCAGAAGTACCGAAGCGGCGATGTAGAGAACGATCGCCTGCACGACATTAAAGTCGCGGTTCGCGATCGAGTTCACGAGCAGCCTGCCCATACCGGGAAGGTTGAATACCTGCTCGATCATGATGCTGCCGGCGAGTACCTCGGCCACGATCAGGCCGATGAAGGTGATGACGGGCATCATGGAGTTGCCGAGCACGTGCTTCCACATAACGCCGTGAAGATTGTTGCCCTTAGCTCTCGCTGTGCGTATATAGTCACATGCGAGCTGCTCTTTCACGCTGGCCTTCATATACTGGACAGTCATCGCAATCTTGGGAATGGCAACGCTTATCGCGGGGAATATCATAAAACGGATGAATTTACCGGCACTGACCGACGGAGATACATATCCGCCCGGCGTAAAGGCTTTCAGCCAGATACCGAAGACCAGAGTAACGAGAAGTCCGGTCACAAACGAAGGGATCGCCATAAAAGTGACCGCCGCGGCCTCGGATATCCTGTCCGCCGCGCCGCCCGGCCGCGCCGCCGTCAGCAGTCCGACAGGCAGTGAAACGAGCGCTATCAGAACGATCGACATGCCAGCGAGCGTCAGTGTCACGGGAAGCCTGGAACCTATCAATTCAGTCACGCTGATGCCCTCATAGCGCATCGACATGCCAAAATCTCCCTTTACAGCACCGGAAAGCCAGATCTTAAAGCGTTCTCCAACCGGTTTGTCATAGCCGTATTCAGCCCGCAGCGCCTCTATCGCCTCAGGAGTGGCTTCGGTCCCGAGCCTCGCTATCGCGGCATCTCCCGGAAGAACCTGGAACATAAAGAAGGACAGCATGGCCACACAGAATATCGTCATCAAAAACGAGACTATTTTCCTTATATAAAACAAGTCCGATGCCCTCCTTTCATTTTTTACGTAAAATGACAGTTAAAGGCGGTAAAAACCGCCGCTTAGATATTGTATGCCCAATTGCGCAACAGGTCAAGCGCAAGTTGCGCAGTTTATGAAAATTTTAACTTCTGTGAGCCTGTTATAATCGTCCATTGTTCAAAAAGGTTACATAAGGAAACCCGGTTACACTATTTCAATTTATCGCAGTAACGCATTGACAAAGCAATGCGATGATGCTATGATAATTAAATCAAGCTGATGACACATTTCGGTTACAATTCGGAGCAAGGTTCGAAAAAAACTGCGGTCAATCTTTTTCGAATCTTTTTTGCTTTTCTGGGGGGCCTTTGTCGCTGGCCATTTTGTAACCGGATGACGACCGGGATATGGTACACAGGTCGTCCGGCTGAAAAAAATATAGGGAGGAAAGATATGAAAAGGTTTAGTTTCAAAACCCTTTTGGCGCTTTTTCTTGCTCTGTGCCTGACTGTTTCGGTTCTTCCGGCCAGCCCCGCACGCGCTGATGAGACAGCAAGCGAAAGCACCGAGGCTCCTTTTTGGGAGACTCTGACCGATGAGGAAAAGGCCGAATTCGATTTGGATTTTGGCACACCCATCGATGAGGAAGAAGATGAACTCTCATCTTATTCCGATGACGACGTAGTTCGTGTATTCATCGTATTTGACGATGAATCCGTAGTAGAAGCAGGATATTCCACGGAAAATATCGCAGACAACAAGGCCGCTCTTAACTACTCCGATAAGCTCGAAGCCGCTCAGGACGAGATCATCGAGAATATCGAAGCAGAAGCTCTTGACGGAGAAAGCCTCGATACAAATTACAGCTTTACCCTTTTCACAAATGCGGTTTCCGCTGATGTAAAGGTTAAGGATCTCGAGGCGATCGAAGCAGTTGACGGCGTATCCGCAGTATACATCGCTCCGATCTACGAGACACTTTCTGACACTGACGTTGCCGATCCTCAGACCATGACCGCTGGCGATATGGTTGGCAGCTACAGAACCTGGGAATCCGGATTCACCGGTGCAGGCACGAAGATCGCAATCATCGATACAGGTATCGATCTTACCCATCCCTCATTCTCCGAGGACGGTTTCCTGTTCGGTCTTAAGGCTACCGCCAGAAAGAACCGCGTAAACTATAAGTATTACAATCTTCTTGATACAAAGAAGATCAATAACGTTCTTACCAGACTTAACGCTTATTCAAGATACGAAGGTCTTACGGCCGGTGATCTTTATCGCAATGCCAAGATTCCTTTCGGATTTAACTATGTTGATGAGAATTTAGATCTCAAGCATCTGATCGAGTCTGACGGTACACACGATGATCATGGTTCGCACGTTGCAGGTATCGCGGCAGCGAACAAATACATTAACTATAACGGAAAATATGACACTCAGGAGCTTGGCGTTGTAGGCGTGGCCCCCGACGCGCAGTTGATGGTCATGAGAGTATTCGGCGTTAACGGCGGCGCTTATTCTGATGATTACGTTGCAGCCATCGAAGACGCAATCCTTCTCGGAGCTGATTCCGTTAACCTGAGCCTTGGTTCCGCAAACGCGGGCGAGACCGTTTCAGGCCAGGCTTATATCGATGAGGTATTTGACAGGATCGCAGAAAGCAGCACCCTTGTAGTCATCTCCGCAGGTAATGCCGGTTCATGGGCTGATTACAGTTTGTACGGCGCTAACTTCACTGAGGATGTAAGTGTAGATACCGTTGGCTCACCCGGATCGTATACCAATGCTTTTACCGTAGCGAGTGCGAACAACTCGAGTTATACCGGTCTTTTTGCGACATTTAACGGTAAGAAGTTGGTTAACTATATCGATGGTAATAATGCTCCCAACGAGCCGATGGCTTCTCTTGATACAAACGGAACCGGAACAGAGTATGATTATGTATTCATCCCCGGTTATGGTACCGCTGAAGACTATGCAAATTTAGATGTTGCCGGTAAGATCGTCCTTGTTTCCAGAGGCAGCCTTAATTTCTCTGTCAAGCATCAAAATGCCGCAGCCGCGGGTGCTATCGGTCTGTTTGTATACAATAATCAGGAAGGCAAGATTTCGATGACCCTTTCAGGTTCAGACGCTACCATTCCTG
>JAFZKM010000295.1 GCA_017553665.1 Lachnospiraceae bacterium | reverse complement strand
TCTGAGGCGGTAAGGCAGGCATCCGTAAAAACGCTGCTTTTTGGTGACAGATTCCCGTTCAGGTATCTGACCGATGATTACGGGCTTGGTTATTACGCAGCTTTTGTGGGCTGCTCGGCCGAGACCGAGGCCAGCTTCGAGACGGTTGTATTCCTTGCGAATAAGCTTGATGAGCTCGGTCTGAACACGATACTGACAATTGAGAATTCGGACGGGAAGATAGCCGAAACCATAAAGAACAATTCAAAAAACGCGGATCGGGAGATAATGGTCCTTGATTCGATGCAGGCAACAACTTCAAAAGACATTAAAGCCGGAGTCACGTATCTTACGATCATGGAAAAGAATCTGGAGGTACTTAAAAAGGCTCTGAGATAAACATTCGAAAGGCGGTAGTATTCGTGGCGGACAAATTGATCATGTATCTGCAGTATCCGTTGGTGAGATACGCAATGATAGTCGGCGTGCTGATAGCGCTGTGCTCGTCGCTGCTGGGAGTAACGCTCGTGCTTAAGCGTTTCTCTTTCATCGGGGACGGACTCTCGCATGTCGCGTTCGGCGCCATTGCGGTCGCGTCGGTACTCAATCTTACGAATAACATGTATCTGGTGCTGCCCGTAACCGTCGTATGCGCAATCCTGCTCTTAAGAACGGGACAGAACACGAAGATCAAGGGCGATTCCGCCATTGCGATGATATCGGTAGGAGCGATGGCCTTCGGTTATCTGATCATGAACATATTCTCAACGTCTTCAAACCTTACCGGAGATGTCTGCAGCACGCTTTTCGGTTCGACTTCGATACTGACGCTGACAAAGAAGGAAGTATGGCTCTGCGTTGTGCTCTCGGCAGCGGTGATCGTGATATTCGTACTGTTTTACAACAGGATATTCGCGGTGACCTTTGACGAGGTATTCATGAGGGCTACCGGAGGACACGCGGACGGATATAACCTTATGATAGCCGTGATAATAGCGGTGATCATCGTGCTTGCGATGAACCTCGTCGGTTCGCTGCTGATCTCGGCGCTCGTTATTTTCCCTGCGCTCTCGGCGATGAGGATATTCAGGAGCTTCCGTTCCGTAACGGTATTCTCGGCTGTGCTCTCCGTGCTTTGCGCCTTCTTCGGGATAATAGTCTCTATGCTCGCGGGAACGCCCGTAGGTTCGACGATCGTCGCTGCCGACACGCTCGCGTTTCTGGTATGCTGCGGAGCGGGAATGCTGAGAGGGGCAAAGGCAGGTATTTAATGAAAGGTTGACACGGAACCCGAATAAAAGTAAAATTTATATTGATCTTGATGATCCCCGCTTGTAAGAGCGGGGATTGGTTTAAGGAGGGGTGGCATGGATAAGCTGTATATAGTTATTCCCGCATATAACGAAAAAGACAATATAATGCGTACGGTCAGCGAATGGTACCCGATCGTCGAGAAATACGGCGAGGATTCCAGACTGGTCGTGATCAATGACGGAAGTACCGACGAAACCTATGATATCCTTACCGCGCTCGCGGAGACCAGACCGCAGCTCACCGCGCTTACGAAGCTGAACGGCGGACACGGTTCGACCGTTATCTACGGCTATAAGTTCGCGATAAATAAGGGCGCTGACTGGATATTCCAGACCGATTCCGACGGTCAGACGAATCCTGCGGAGTTTGACGCCTTCTGGCAGCTTAAGGACCGTTACGACGCCATTATAGGCAACCGTACGGTAAGAGGCGACGGCCGTTCGCGCAAGTTCGTGGAGAACGTTGTTTGCCTTCTTTTAAGGCTTATCTTCGGAGTAAAGGTAAAAGACGCGAACGCGCCCTTCAGGCTTATGAAGAAGGACCTTGTGGCAAAGTATATCGACAGGCTGCCTTCCAACTACAACCTGCCCAATATCATGATGACTACATTCTTCTCGTATTATCACGAGAAGCTCACATTCAGGGAGATCACCTTCAAGCCGCGCCAGGGAGGCAAGAATTCGATCAATATCAAAAAGATCTTTAAGATCGGCGTTAAGGCCCTCAAGGATTTCAGGGGCTTTAAACAGCAGATGAAAGAAGAGAGATAAGGAAGAGAAGTAAGGAAGCTTATGAACAAGAAAGATGTGCTTGAGATCCGCAGGAGATTTACGAAGAATACTTCGATCGACAGGGTCTCGGGCTGTTATGTGGACTGCAACAGAAACATTGTCGTAAAGTTTAACGAGAGCTTTTACGGCCTCTCGGAAGAGGAGTTTTACAAGTATCTCGAGATCGCGAAGAAGACCATGGCGGGCAATGTCGGGAACAATATCCTAGAACTTGAATTCCCGTCCGATGAGGAGGAGACAGGAGGAAAGCAGGAATTCTTCATGCAGCTCAAAAAGAGCGGCCTGAAGGAAGAGGAGCTGCTCGACCGCCTGTATTCCGATATTATCGAGAAATACGCGTATACCGGGAATTTCATTATTATCGTATTCCACGATTCCTATGATGTTATGAAGAAAACTTCGGACGATCTCGAACTGGACGAGTCCGAAGAGGTATTTGAATATATTCTGGTTTCAGTCTGTCCCGTGGAGCTGTCAAAGCCCGCGCTGGGTTACCGTCAGGATGAGAACAGGATCGGCGCGAGGATCAGAGACTGGGTTGTGGGCGCTCCCGACCTGGGATTCATGTTCCCCGCGTTTGATGACAGAAGCGCAGATATACACAAACTGGATTACTTTATCAGGGATCCCAAGACCGCGCATCCCGAGTTTGTGGAGGATGTGCTCGGCTGCAGCTGCCGCCGCACCGCTTATGAGCAGAGAGAGACGATGAAGCAGATCGTGAACAAGGCTTATAAGGACGAAGATAAGGCGGAAGAGGTCCTCCTGGATATCGAGGAGAGCTTCAAGCTGAAGACCGATGAGGCCGAAAAAGAGGGTGTTCCGCTTACAGCGCCTATCGTGCTTTCGGCGGATATCATCGATGAGGTCATTGAAGAGAACAATATTGCCGAAGAGCAGGGCGCTTATATCAAAAAGACCATGCTCAGCGAGTTCGCCGATGAGATGCCCGAGATCGCGAATCTTGTAGATTCGAGGGCTCTTAAGGCAAACGAGCCGGTAAAGCGCGAAAAGGAGCTGGTAAAAGAGGTCATCGAGCTGAAGAATAAGCTTGAGGACGTAACAGGCTCGGCGCTTTCGAGATACTCGGTCGTTCTTACCGTGCCCGAGGAAAAAGCGGGACTCGTAAGAGCCGAGTATATCAACGATACCAGATATCTGATCATTCCTTTTGACGAAGACGAGAACGCGAGCGTTAACGGACAGCTTCTTGACAATGACTGACATAGAAGGAGATCTTTATGAAGATTGCTATCGCCGTTGTTTTAAGTATTTTAGCCGGATACCTCGTAGGCTGCATCAACCCGTCATATATCATTGCCAGACTAAAGGGCTTTGATATAAGAAAGTCGGGATCGCGCAACGCGGGCGGGTCGAACGCCCTCATCACGATGGGTAAGCTCATCGGAGCGCTGTGCATGATATTTGACATTTTAAAAGCATTCGCGATCATCGGCATCATGGTCGCGCTGTTCCCCGAAGCGCCGTATATGTACAGCATTACCGGCGTGGCCTGCATCCTGGGGCATATGTTCCCGTTCTATATGGGCTTTAAGGGCGGCAAGGGACTCGCGTGCCTGGGCGGAATGATCCTCGCTTTTAACTGGAAGGTATTCCTGATCATTCTTTTCATCGAGCTTGTGCTCGCGATCGTGATCGACTATATCTGCGTTGTTCCGATCACCGCGTCGGTCGCTTATCCCGCGGTCTACGGTCTCATGACCGGTAATCTCGTCGGTGCGCTGATCATACTTGT
>JAFZKM010000294.1 GCA_017553665.1 Lachnospiraceae bacterium | reverse complement strand
GATTGCTTCGCGATCCGTTATCTAAATTTTACCTTATTGGAACAGATAGTCAACTGTTATGTCGACAACCATCCTGGAGTTAAAGAGCGACTGAATGTCTGTCAGGATCTTATCCTTGACTTCCTGCTTGTTCTCGCTGAGAATAAGCTGCTCGTAAGTATACTTCGATGTCTCGGAAATAAAGAATGACTTGATATCGCTCTTCATGACCTCGATCATCGGTCCGAGTTCCTTATAGTCCTCGTCCTTCGTGTTAACCGTAAGGCTCGCGGTGATAACTGCGTAATGTGTCTTTCCGTCGTCTCCGACCTGAAGGTTCGTGGTCATATCCTCAAGCTGGATCTTCTCAACATCCTTGATATCGTAGGAAACGTTCATGTCAACCGGAAGCGGTGATTCAAGCTCCAGATCGATGATCTGCATGATCTTCGTGATCAGCTCGTCGGTCCTCTTCGCGTTCGGAAGTACCGTAAAGATCATATATGCCGTGAGCGTCAGATTGACAACCAGCACAAGCAGTATAAGCACTGCCAGCATGTTCTTTTTCATTACAAAAGCTCCTTTCACTTCGCTTCAGGCTTTCGCCTCAATTCGAATTATATGAATTGTAGATCCTGATCTCGATCCTTCGGTTGCGGGCGCGCCCTTCCGCCGTCGAATTCGACGCCACGGGGTCGTTCTCGCCTCGCCCGGTCCAGCTGAGTCTCTTTACGTCAATGCCCTTTTCCTGCACAAGATAATGTGCCGCGCTGATCGCGCGCGCCGATGAAAGTATGTCGTTATCGGCATAAACCGATGACTTCATCGGAACGTTGTCCGTATGACCCACGACCTCGATACTGTGGTCCGGATAAACCTTAAGTATGTCTCCGACCTTCGAAAGAAGGGGAAGGCATGAATCCTGAAGTGTAGCGCTTCCCGATTCGAAAAGCATCGAACCCGAGAGCGTTATCTGCACGTAAGTGCCGTTTCCGTCCATCGAAACTTCAAGAAGATCGCCTATATTATAGCGTTCGGTAAGCTCCGAAACGCTGTCGAGCATCTCTTCCGTCTCTTCTTTTCCGAGAGCCGCGAGCTGTTCCTGAAGGGTCTTTCCGCCCTCTTCGGTATCCTGCTGTTTGCCTCCGGATTCAGGATCCTGCTGTTTGCCTCCGGATTCGGGATCCTGGTTTGCGCCGCCCTGGTTCTCGCCCTGATTGCCCTGGTTTGATGTATCGCGGTGTTCTTCGCCGTTATCCTGCGCCGTCTGTCCCATCGAAGTATAATACTCGTCGAGGTTCGAAAGCTGTGAAGTACCGATGCCCACCAGGGTTCCGTGTCCGATCGATGTACTGCCCGAACTGAATATGCTGAACGCGCTGGTCATCGAGGCCACGACCTCTTCCCACTTGCTCGCGTCAACACTCGACATGGCGAAAAGAAGAACGAAGAAGCACAGAAGCAGGTTCATCAGGTCCGAGAATGTCGCCATCCACGCCGGTGCTCCGCCGCCGCCGGATTCCTCCTGTTTTTTCTTAGCCATTACTGTTCACCACCTTGAGCTGCGCCCATCTGACTCGCCTTTTCGGGCGAGAGGAATGACTTGAGTTTCTCTTCGATAACTCGGGGGTTCTCGCCGGCCTGTATCGAAAGAAGACCTTCGACTATGATCTCCTTCAGCGAGATCTCGGCCGCGTCGTTCGCTTTAAGCTTGGTAGCTACGGGCGTACAGATCCAGTTCGCAAGTACGGAACCGTAGAATGTCGTGATCAGGGCAACCGCCATGTTAGGACCTACGGAGTTGATATCCGAAAGGTCGGCAAGCATGTTTACAAGTCCGATAAGGGTACCGATCATACCCCAGGCAGGGCCTGCCGCGCCGAGCGCTTCCCAGAAGCCTATGCTGCCCTTATGACGTGAAGATACGCACGAAAGCTCGGTCTCCATGATGGAGCGCACAAGCTCGGGGTCGGTACCGTCGACGATGAGCATGAGTCCCTTTTTCAGGAACGCGTCATCGATTCCGTTCGCCGCCTCTTCCAGAGCCAGAAGTCCTTCCTTACGTGCAACGTTAGAGAGATTGATGATCGATTTAATGGTCTCTTCTTCATTGACATCGACCTTATGCAAGGTCAGTTTAATGGTCTTAAGATTCGATATGAACTCCGGGATGCTTCCCTGAGTAGCCATGGTAGCCATGAACGCGCCGCCGAATGTGATCAGAACGGACGCGGCGTCAAAGAAACGCGGCAGCGCGGACATACCGCCCTGCAGGATACCGAAGATCATCAGCGCAAATGCCGCCACAAGACCTATCAATGTAGCTAAATCCAAAGTAAAAACACCACCTATCTGTCCAAGAATGGATCAAATCGTAATATAATTATCAAAGTCAATGACAAAAGTACAGAAATACGAAAGTCCGGGATGTTTATTCGTCACAATTTCGGTTCAAAATATCCCTCTTATACGATTTTACTAGACTTTTCACCTTTTGTCTACTTTCTTTGACAATAATTTTTTTGCCCGTAGTAAGCGTAATAACGGTGTCGGGAACCTCATCCACGATCTCGATAATCTCGGCATTTACGGTGATCTGTTTGCCCGAAAGAAGCGTCACGTCGATCATGAAAAATCTCCTCTTTAAAACTCTGTTTTTATATGCTCCTAAAGCCCTGAAAACACGTTTTGCAAACATGTCCAGGGCTTGATGCCTTATGCGCGGGCCATCCCTTTTCAGGAACAGCCCGTGCGCTATTTTACTTATCTCTTAAGGTTTATCAGTTCTTCAAGCAGTGTATCCGAAACCGTGATGGTCCTGGAGTTTGCCTGGAAACCGCGCTGTGTGGTGATCATCTGTGTAAATTCGGTTGAAAGGTCAACGTTTGACATTTCGAGAACGCCGGTGTTCATCTTGCCGCCGTTGGAGGAAATATCCTCGCCTACGCCGTCGAAATCACCCGAGTTCATGGTTGCGGCGAAAAGGTTGTTGCCGACTGCCTCAAGGCCTGCCGCGTTCGCGAAGCTTGCAACCGCGATCTGGCAGAGGAGCTTTGTATCGCCGTTGTCGTAGGTTCCGTAGATACGTCCCGAAGTATCAACGCTGATACCGGACATCTCGCCCTTGGGAGCGCCTGCGCCCTGACCTTCAAGAGATCCTCTCGAGCATGAGAAGCTCGAAGAACCGCTGCTCGCGTACATTGTCATCGAAGAGAAATCAACGTCGATCATGGTGAAAGGCGAAGGATCCGCGTTTACCATGAAGTTGATGCTCTTGCCGCCCTCTTCGCCGCCTACGCTCGAGAACTTACCGGTAGCAGCGTCAAATACGAGGTCAACACCTTCCATGTCGATGTTTACATTGCCGTCCTCATCAACTTCCGCCGAGATCTCATCGCCCTCAGCGCCGAAGATGAAGCTGGTGATCGCCGACGCGGAATAAGTGATGCTTCCGTCATCTTCTTCGGTCTTGTTTACGAAGATCGAATTGCCCTTGGAATCAAGGATGTTGGTGATGCTTACCTTGTACTGGTTGTTGTACTCGTCGGACTGCTTGATCTTCATTACTGCCATGTAGCTCTGTCCGAGGTTGTCATAGAAAGCGAGGGTCGTGGTCTTTCCTGTATCGGTGGTGAGCTGTGTATCCTTGTAGTCGATGTTGCCGCTCACATAAACGTTTGTGGTAGCTTCGGGCTCAATGTACTGAGTGTCGGGAGACATAACGCGAAGCTCGGAAACGGTATCCTGTACGCACTTGCTGGGGTCGTTGGGGTCAACCTGCCAGCCCATTACCTTACATCCCGATGCGTTGCAGAGAACGCCGTTTGCGTCAACGGTGAACGCGCCCGCTCTTGTAAAGTAATTCTGCTTTCCGTTGTTAACAACGAAGAACTGGTCACCCTCGATCATGATATCAAGAGCATTGTCTGTTCTCTGGGATCCGCCCGAAACCGATACGGTTGAAGAGATCGACGCAACGCTGGAACCAAGACCTATCTGCTTGGCGTTGATACCTGCGGTGCCCGTTGTCGCGTTAGGGCCCGAAGCGCTGCTCGTTGTCTGATAAAGAATATCTGAAAAGTTTACCGCACTGGACTTGAAGCCTACGGTATTAACGTTAGAAATGTTGTTACCAATTACATCCATCTTAGTCTGGTGTACCTTAAGACCCGATACACCTGAGTATAACGAACGCATCATAATATTGTACCTCCTGGATGGTGAAACCCGACAGCTTCCGGCATTCGGCTGTCTCCGCCTCCATAAGGTCCGGCGGGTTTGGTTTCTGCTATTTAGTTGTTGTTTAAGTTGTTCTTATCAGGTAATGATCGCTCCGTCGATATTCGTAAAGATCTTGTCCTCACCTTCACCGACTGCGGTGATCACCGTATTGTTGCTGACATTTACGATAAATGCGAGATTGTCAACCATAACGAGCGATTCCCTGATCCCCTTTTCTCCTGCTTTCTCTACGCCGCCTTCGAGACGCTCCCACTGATTAGCGGTAAGATCGATCTGTCTGGACTGCATTCTCATGCTCGCGTGCTTTGAGAACTTAAGCTCCGAACCTGCGCTTGTCCTCTCGTTGAGGATCTGTTCAAAGGACTTGCCCTGTAATGACTGTGAGCTTGAAGACTTTTCGCTGTTCTTCAGCTGTTCGGTCATCTGCTGGATGGAAGGGAAATTATTTATTCTGTTTGTAGGCATCCTTTCCTCCTGTCCCGGTCAGGCTTCTCCGGCCGTTGAGTTGTAAACAGTGATCGTAAGTTTGTCGTTTATTGTTGTGTATAATGAATTGTTGAATACTATCGAAGCTTTGTACTCGCCGTTTTCAAATCCGGCAAATGCTTCTTTGCTGATCGTCACCGTATTGTCACGCTGCTTGAGATACGATGGATCGAGCGGCTGTCCGCCCACAACGATCGCCACATCCGCGGCTTTGTATTCGTTGTTTCCGTAATCGACCGTGATCGTCATGTCCTCGGGTGCCTTCGCGTTGTACTTGAAGCTGTACTCCGTCTCCACCTTCGGGAGATTACGTTCGATGTAGTACTGATCGTTTACTACCGTGTAAATGTCTTCGTAATCGTAGATCGTACCGTTTACGGAGAGCTGAACCTTTCCTCCGGCCATATTGACGAAATCAATGATGCCTTCGGGATAAGTGGTCTTGCCGTTCGAGTCTGTGATCTCGAATATCGCGTATTTTCCGACAAGCGTGAGTGCCTGTGCTTTTTCCGACTCCGATGAGAGGTTCTGCAGCTGTTCGAGCTGTGAGAACTGAGCGAGCTGTGAAACATACTCGGTATCGGTGCTGGGCTCAAGCGGATCCTGGTTCTGCATCTGGCAAACCAGAAGCTGAAGGAATGCGTCCTTTCCAAGTTCGTTGCCCTTAGCCTTGTCGGTGCTGGTGTTTTCCGGTGAGACGGCGTAATTTAAAATTCCGTTTGTAACATCGGCCACGAGACCGGTTGAATTATTGGTCATTTCTTTTTCTCCGTTCTGTTTGGTTTATGCCACGTACGTTACCGTGCTTCCCGTCTGTTCCATCATTTCCTGTCTGATACGCTCGGCTTCGGCTTCTTCTGCCGTAAGATCGTTTCCGATTCCCGAAATTCCCTTGCTGCGGTGCTTTCCGCCTTCGTTTGCTTCCTGATATCCGTCGGATTCAGCGTTCTTGCTGTCCGCGAATGTGTAAGCAGCAACCGTGACTTCGATCGCTTCCACTCTCACGCCCTGTGCCTCAATGTTTTCCTTGAGGATCTGAAGCTGTGATTCAAGAGCTTCCTTCGAGATTTCGTTCTGCGTTGTGATCTGCGCGGTCATCACTCCGTCTTTAGAGGTGATGTTCAGGTTTACTTTTCCGAGGCTCTCGGGATTAAGGCTCATCTCAAGTCTTGTGTTCTCGGGGCTGATCTCTACTTTAACCGCTTCGGTCAGCTGATAGACAATATCTCTTGCCGAGATCCTTCCTTCAAGACCGGTAAGTTCCGTGCCTTCTGCCTTGATCGCGTTCTCAAGACCTTTTACGAAGCTCTCAGCGGGGCTTACGTTTGTCTGCACGGGCTTTTCGTTCTTTGCCGATGCTTTTGTCTCACGAACCGTTTCCGTCTTCGGGCCTTCGCTCTGTCCGCTCATTTCATCGCTGTTATCGGAACCGCTCTTTTCAAAGCCTTTCTTCTCGACCTGTACCGTAAAGCCTTCATCCTTAACATCGGGTGTCTTATCTCCCTCTTCGACGATCTCGCTGTCGTATCCGGGCTTCATGACGCCCTTCTCGAAGATAACCGTCTTGGTGTCGATCACTTCCCTGAATTCCTCACTGCCCGTAAGCTGTGTGAATTCCTCAGGAGTCATTCCCGCGTCCTCAAGTACCTTTCCGATCAGCTCCTTGATGTCGTTGAACTCATCGAGCATATCGTTGTCAACGAGCATGTCCGAGATATCGGTCTTTCCGTTGAGGCTGAGGATCAGCTTTGCGATCGAACCGTGGTCCGTAAGCTCTTCGGGGATCATCTGCAGCTCGTTCATCTTTGTCTCAAGCTCTTCCATCGAAGTCTCAAGGATGTTCGAGATCTGAGTGATCAGCGTGTTTAAGATCTCAAGGATCCGGTCGAGTGTTCCGGGATCGATCTCATCGGTGATCTCCGCCGGCTCTTCGATCTGTGCTCCCGCGATGTCCGTGTCTTTGACCGTGAGCTCTTCCTTCGAAGGGATATCGGTCTTTCCGGTCTCACTTACCTGAGCTGTGCCGTCCGCCTTTTCATTGCCTTTAGGTACGGACTCCTTTGCTTTCTGCTCATTCGTCGCATTGGCTTTGACCTGTTCCTTACTGTATTCAGTTTTGTTGGTTCCCGGTTCCGCTATCGCTTCGTCTTTTGCCTGTGTTCCGTATCCTGCCGAAACAGAATCGAGCCTGGTCTTGAACGAGTCTTTAACGTTCTTTACGCTTACCTGGGAAACCTGCGTTACCTTGACCGATACAAAGGAACCTGTCGCGCCCTGCAGAGCAGCCACATTAATTCCTGTTGCAGTCATTAATGTCCTCCTTCCATGTTTTTTTGTGCTGCGGCTTATTTCCGCCCCACTATACTATATATCGGCTAAGAATGCGGAAGACATTACAACAAATAGCGTTTTTTTTCATTTTTTTCAAAAAAAGATACCCGCCCTGCGGAGCATGCCGCAAAGCGGGTAAATCCTTATTGATTCTGCAAAAGATTTGCCTGGATCTGCTCATACCAGGCTTCGTCCATATCGTGCATGGTCTGAACGACACGGGCAACGAAGAGCGTATCCATCTTGTCCATGATGGCCGCGGCTTCGTCAACCTTAAGGCAGAGAAGGATCTTACATGTGTACTCGACATCGGCCGTCATCTCTTCAAGCGCCTTCGCCGCGTTGCCGGGCTTCATCGTCTTTAAGATGTTCGCCTTCTGCTTGATGGCATCGTCATAAGCGAGCTGCTCGAGCACCTGTCTGTAGATCTCTGCGGCCGTCTCGGGATTGATCTCTTCGTAATACTTTTTATACTCCTCGATATCGGGCGCCTGTGAATTGTAAACGACATTTATATCAAATCTGCGTACCCTCTCCTCAAAGGCCTCGTATTCTTCCTCATATACGCGCAGCCTGTCGACCTCGGCCTGCAGTTCAAGTATCTTTCTCGCGTTTGTGCCGTTCTCGTCCTCGAGCGCGTCAACCTTCGCCTCGAGTTCCTTGATGACCTCTACGGCCTCCTTGATGT
>JAFZKM010000293.1 GCA_017553665.1 Lachnospiraceae bacterium | reverse complement strand
TTCTTCAGATGTACTATGATATGTACAATGTTTACAATGTATGCGTTCCCGTATCCAACGAGGAGGACTCCAACGACGTTCGTCTCAGATACAGAAACGGTAATATCGGATTCTGGTGGGGCAATGTATGGCTTAACCAGCAGAACGGTTCCGACTATGACTGGGACGGAACTCTCGGCTACACCCTTCCTTTCGATATCGCATACTGCCATTGGCCTGTAGGCCCTTCCGGCAACCAGGCAACAGATCCTCAGCTTAACGACGTAGGCGGTGAGCTTTACATCATCCCTGCAGGCGTTGAGGATCCCGTAACCGTACTCAGCGTTCTCTATGATATGTGGAACTGGTATGAGCTTGATACAACCAAGCGTGACGATCCCGCTACCCTTAACTGGTGGATCAACGCTTCGGCAAGAACCGACGAGCTTCGTCAGGCTAACTTCAAGACTCAGCAGGAGATCATGGCTAAGCCTACCGTTGACCTTTGGAACTCCATGGGCATCAACTGGGATCTCTGGTCACTGATGAACGGAACCGTTACACCCGCTCAGTTCCAGGAAATCCACAAGCAGGAAGTTCAGGACGCTCTGGACAATACTCTCGGCGGCAAATAATCTGACAAAGGAATTAAAGAGACATGAGTGATATTAAAATGATCGCCCCCCACGTAGCGAACGTGCCGTGGCAGGAGCGACCCGCTGATATCGTGAATGCTCCCGTTTGGAGATATTCGGAAAACCCCATCATCGGCCGTAACCCGGTCGAGGGGGTTGCCCGGATATTCAACAGCGCGGTTGTTCCTTACGAGGGCAAATTCATCGGTGTTTTCCGCGGAGAGCAGGCAAACGGGATCTCAATGATCTATCTTGGCAGAAGCGAAGACGGTATCCATTGGAATTTCGAGAAGGACAAGGTTCAGTTTGTTGATGAGAACGGCGAACCCTTCATGCCCAATTATGCTTACGACCCCCGCCTTGTTAAGGTGGAGGATACCTACTATATCATCTGGTGTACCGACTTTTACGGCGCCGCCATCGGTATGGCAAAGACAAAGGATTTCAAGACCTTCACAAGGATCGAGAATCCCTTCCTGCCTTTCAACCGCAACGCGGTACTGTTCCCCCGCAAGATCAACGGCAACTTCATGATGCTGTCGAGACCTTCGGATTCGGGACATACACCCTTCGGTGATATATTCATCAGCGAATCGCCCGATATGCTTTACTGGGGCAAACACAGACATGTTATGGGACGCTCACCCGAGTGGTGGGAGAGCCTGAAGATCGGCGGAGGCGCTGCCCCCATCGAGACATCCGAAGGCTGGCTTTTGTTCTATCACGGCGTTGCGGGAACCTGCAGCGGCTACGTTTACTCCATCGGCGGAGCCATCCTTGATAAGGAGAATCCTTCAAAGGTGCTTTACCGCTGCGAGAACTGGCTGCTCACACCGCAGGAGTGGTATGAGGAGAGAGGCTTCGTTCCGAATGTATGCTTCCCCTGCGCGACGATCCACGATCCGGAGACCGGAAAGATCGCCATCTATTACGGCGCTGCCGACAGTTATGTCGGACTTGCGTTCTGCTATTTTGATGAGATCGTTGATTACATCAAGAAGCACAGCGTGACCAGATGGGATGACACGGATCTCGGAAGAAGATGATCGGGATCAGACCGAAAAATAAAAAAGTAGCATAATTATCGATAAAATCTATAGCAATATTAACGAAATTTATTATTATCTGCGCAAACCTCTTGCAAAATAATGCTTTATTTGGCATAATTCAAGTGATTGTGCAACTCCGAAAGGCTCAGACCGCGTTGTACGGTCCGGGCCTTTCGTTTTTAACTAAATTTCTAAAAGGAGAGGATTCTATGTCCAAACTTAGTAAGTCTGCCGTTAAGCAGATCACCGAGATCTGCGGACGGTACGAAAATGAGCCTACACCGCTCATGATGATCCTGTCCGACATCCAGAAGGAATACGGCTATATTCCGCTGGAGGTTCAGGAGCTGGTTTCCGAAAAGACGGGCGTTTCCGTTGCGGAGATCTACGGTGTTGTAACGTTCTATTCGTTCTTCTCTCTTAAGCCGAAGGGAAAGTATGTTATCGGCTGCTGTCTGGGAACAGCCTGTTATGTAAAGGGTGCCCAGCAGGTTATCGACAAGTTCTCGGAGATCCTCGGCATTAAGCCCGGTGAGACTTCCGACGACGGTCTCTTTACACTCGACGCTCTGCGTTGCATCGGTGCATGCGGTATCGCTCCCGCCGTTTCCATTAACGGTCAGGTATATCCCAAGTTAAGCGTATCGGATGTTCCCGGTATCATTGATAAGTATAAGGCAGGGGAGGCGTAAAGATGGAAAAGATCAAATCATTTGAACAGCTCGAAAAAACAACCTCATCCTGCACCAAATGTCTTGAGGAAAAACTGAATGGTTTTAAGGGCAAGAGAGCCATCGTTCTTTGCGGCGGTACAGGTTGTATCTCTTCTCACTCCACCGAGATCATGGAGGAGTTCAAAAAGCAGTTAAAGGCACGCAAGCTTGATAAGGAGATCTCCGTTAATCAGGTTGGATGCTTCGGTTTCTGCTCACAGGGTCCTTTCGTTAAGATCTACCCCGAGGACACACTCTACAGACTTGTTAAGATCGAGGATGTTTCCGAGATCGTTGAAAAGGATATCGTAGGAAAGGAAGTTGTTGAGAGACTTCTTTACGTTGATCCCGCTACCGGCGAGAAGGTCGCGAAGCAGGACGATATCAACTTCTACAAGAAGCAGCGCAGAATTGCCCTTCACGCATGCGGACAGATCAATCCCGAGGATATCAAAGAGGCACTTGGCGCAGGCGCGTTCCAGGGTCTTGCCAAGGCTCTGAAGATGAGCCGTCAGGAAGTTGCCCAGGAAGTTCTCGACGCAGGTCTTCGCGGACGCGGCGGCGCAGGCTTCCCTACAGGACGTAAATGGATGTTCGCCATTAACGGCGGCGGCGACAAGTACGTTGTA
>JAFZKM010000036.1 GCA_017553665.1 Lachnospiraceae bacterium | reverse complement strand
ATAAATAAGCAGCGTCAGCTCCTCGTCATCGGTCAGATATCTGTAATCAAATACATCCTCGATGGCGGTGCCGTTAATACTGATGAGCCTGTCGCCGGGCTGAATGCCGAGCTCCTCTGCTATCGATCCGGGCTCGACCGACCTGATCAGATGACCTTTTTGTTTCTTCATAAATCCACTGTCCTCAAAATCTTATTCACGGATGGCCAGGAAGCCAGCCATAGCTCCTCTGGCCGTGCCTGTCCGCCTGTGCGACCAGGTAATGTCCTCTTCCTTATATGTGCAGAATCCGCAGATATAGATGTTTTCAGGCAAGACTCCCGCGTCAAGCAGAACAGCCCTGTTCGCTGCCCAAAGATCGAGCTGATATTTGCCTTCTCTTTTGCCCGCGGAAACTATCTCCGAATCCTGAGTTACTTTGATATCGTATTTCTCAATAAAAGGACCGGCCACGTCATAGCCGACCTCATAATTCTCCTTGCTGATCGAAGGCCCGATGAGCGCCGTAAGCGCCTCCGGATCCGTGCCGTAGGTCTTTGCCATCAGCTCGGCCGTGCACTTCGCGATAGCGTTCAATGTGCCCTTCCAGCCGGAATGACAAAGCCCGATCGCGTGATGTTCCTCATCGATCAGATATATTGGCGCGCAGTCGGCGCCGTAGCTGATGAGCACCGTTCCCGGCGTATCCGTTATCTGTCCGTCGATGGGAGCCGAAGTATCCGGCGTGCTTCCGTGCGATTCGGTATTCTTACCCGCAATACGCAGGCATGTCGTATGAAGCTGGTTCGGGAACGAAATCCTGGCTGCGTCAAAGCCCGCGGCTTCTCCCAGCAGGGCCCAGTTCTTCAGCACCGTCGCGTCGCTGTCTCCGCGTCCGAATCCTAGGTTCAGGCCTTCCATGCCTTCTCCGCAGCCTCCGAGCTTCGTTGAAAAACCGTGTACTATCCGGTCAAACCGCTTCAAAGGCTCAAACGTCAGGTACTGCGCCTTCTCATTCCCTTCAAGGGCTGTGATCTCATTTATCCTTCTGTACAAAACAATATCCTCACATAACCGCGTCAAAAGCGTTCCTGATCAGTGTGATCCTGTCTCCGAGCATCGCGACAACGTCAAACCTGCACGGGATGTCCTCAGGCAATCCGTTCTGAGTTATGTAGAACAGCGCTGTCCGCGTGATCTTTTTGGCCTTTCGCGCGTCCACCGCGTCCTCGGGAAAACCGTTCGAGTCATCGGAGCGGTATTTCACCTCTATGAAGCAAAGATAACCGTCCTCCTCGGCGACAATGTCTATCTCGCCCGTCTTGCATGAATAATTGGTCTGCCTTATCCTGTAGCCCTGACCGATCAGGTATTTCACGGCTGCCTTTTCCCTGTCGCTCCCGACCTCGCGCTTATTCAGCTTATTCGTCTTTTGGTCTAGCATTCATCTTTTCCTTAACCGAATCGATCCTGTCGACATACATGAGCACCTGAATAACGACCTCATAAAGCTCGGGCGGAATGTACTCTCCGAAATCCAGTTCGGAGAGCGTCTTCGCGAGCTTCGGGTCGCGGTGTATCGGTATGTCGTTCTCTTTGGCGCCTTCAATGATCTTCTCAGCCACATGGCCCTGACCTGTGGCCAGGATCTTCGGTGCCTCGTCGCCGGGCTCGAAGCCGAGCGCGACGGCGGTCTTGCGTTTCTTTTCGGTGAAATCTCTCATACTTTAAATGAATTTGGTGATAAAGGTCCTTCTGTGTATCGGGCACGGCCCGAGCTTCTTTAAAGCCTCAATATGTACAGCGGTGCCGTAGCCCTTGTTCCCCGCGAAATCATAGCCGGGATATTCTTTGTCATATTCGCACATCAGCCTGTCTCGCGTGACCTTCGCGATAATGCTGGCCGCCGCGATCGATACGCTTCTCGCGTCGCCCTTAATGATGCCGACCTGCCTGATCCCGATATCCGGGATATGCTCCGCGTCAACGAGCAGCATATCGGGCCTTACCTTCAGCGCATCCACGGCCATTCTCATGGCTTCTAGTGTCGCTTGCTTGATATTTATCTCGTCGATCCGCTCCCATGACGCGTGACCGATGCCGACGGCCACAGCCTTCTCCATGATCTCGTCATAGAGTTCATCGCGCTTTTTCTCAGAGAGCTTCTTGGAATCGTTCAGATACAGGATTTCCTTATCCTTCGGGAGGATAACGGCCGCGGCGTATACCGGCCCCGCAAGAGGTCCGCGTCCCACTTCATCGATGCCGCATATGAATTCGCAGTCTGAATATTTATACTCGAACTCCTTCATGGCCTCGATCCTGGCTCTTTCGGCCTCAAGCTTCGCCAGCCGCTTTAATTCCTTCTGTTCCTCAGCCTTTGTCATAGATCGGCCACCTTCTCCAATGTGATATTTCCGAGCTTGCAGCTTCGCAGATCGTCAATGACCAGCTTCGCGGCCTTCTCTGTATCGGGCTCTCCGCCCTTTTTGAGGCAGGCCCTGATCTCCGCGATCTTCTTAAGAATCTCAAAGCTGTTTTCGATCGCCTCGAGTCCCTCGCCGTATCTTTTGTCTATGGTGCCCGGATACTCTTTCTTCAGGATTCCGATCAGATCGCACACCATCTCTTCTGGATAAAGTATCTCATCGTTGATAGAGCCGATGAACGCGATCTTCAGGCCAATGCTGCGGTCCTCGAACTTCGGCCAGAGGATGCCGGGGGTATCGAGCAGCTCGATATCCTTGTTCAGTCTGATCCACTGCTTACCCTTTGTGACGCCGGGCTTATTGCCGGTTTTCGCAGCGCCTTTTCCCACCATGGAATTAATAAATGTGGACTTTCCGGAGTTCGGGATACCGGCGATCATCGCTCGGATCGGGCGGTTGATGATCCCCTTTTTCCTGTCTTTTTCAATCTTTTCCGCGCATGCTTTGCGGATCAGTTCCACAACATCCTTCATGCCTTTTCCGCTGCGGGAATCAACAGCGCTCACAAAGAAGCCCTTCGCCTCGTAATACTTCTTCCATTCCTCGGTCCTGGCCTTATCTGCAAGATCGGCCTTATTAAGGATGATGATGCGGTATTTGTT
>JAFZKM010000292.1 GCA_017553665.1 Lachnospiraceae bacterium | reverse complement strand
GAATGCTTCGGATCCGCAGGCCGTTGGGGAGGCCTTTGTGGATTTCATGGGTACCGCGCTCGGACTGTAAACAGTGTTTTGGGAAGGTATCGGGAATTGTCCCGGTGTATAAATCATAATGGGGGTTGCTTATGAATTACATCTTGTCCTATGACGTGGGAACAACGGGCGTAAAGTCATGTCTGTTCGGCATTGAAGACACTATTGTCCCTGTCGGCGGTGAATACTGCACCTATAAGCTCTACATTCTTGAGAACGGCGGAGCGGAGCAGGACGCTGACGAATGGTGGGAAGCGATCAAAACCACGACCGGAAGACTGATCGAAAGAACAAAAGTCGATCCGGCCGATATCATCGGTATCTCTTTCTGCTCGCAGATGCAGGGGCTGGTTCTGGTGGACAGTGAAGGCAGAGCGCTTCGCAGACCGATGAGCTACATGGACCAGCGCGCGGGCGACGTGATGAGAGAGACCGAGACCTTCGGCATCTCCGTCGCGGGCGTGAACATCCGCATGCTGTTAAAGAGCCTGCGCCTGACTACGGCGGCTTCCACGAGTGTAAAGGACCCTCTCTGGAAATACAAATGGGTTCAGAAAAATGAGCCCGAAATCTTTGAAAAAGTCTACAAGTGGCTGGATGTCAAGGAATATTTCATCTGCCGCATGACGGGAGAATGCGTCATGACTCCCGATTCCGCATATTCCACTTTTCTATATGACAGCCGTAAGGGCAAAGAGGGCTTCAGCAGAGACCTCTGCAAAATGTACGGCGTGAATTACGACCATCTTCCGAGGATAATAGGCTGTTCCGAGGTGGCGGGAAGACTGCTTCCGAAGGCTGCCGAGGAGCTCGGGCTCATGTCGGGTACTCCCGTATACGGAGGAGGCGGCGACGCGACGCTGATAGGCGTCGGAGCCGGTGCCACAAAGCTCGGAGACACACATGTTTACTGGGGAACCTCGGGCTGGGTCGGAACCGTCATTGACAGGCAGATCGTAGATATTAACGCGATGATCGCCGGCATCGTCGGAGCGCAGCAGGACAGCTACAATTATTTCGCAGAGATGGAGACCGCGGGCAAGTGCTTTGAGTGGGTCAAAGATCATCTGGTAATGGACGAGATCAATGTTTACCTTAAGAAGGTGGATGTGGCCGAATCCGTCGAGACCGAATACGTAAGCCTCTACGACTATATGTCGTCCGAGATCGCGAAGGTGCCCGCAGGCAGCGAGGGCGTGATATTTACGCCGTGGCTGCACGGAAACCGCTGTCCGTTCGAGGATCCGGCGGCAGGCGGCATGTTCTTCAACATCCGTCTCGAGACCGGTAAGAGGGTTATGCTGAGAGCGGTGCTCGAAGGCATCTGCTACCATCTGAGATGGATGCTCGAATGCGAGGACAGGAAGATACAGACCTCAGAAGCGATCCGATTCGGGGGAGGAGGCGCGCTTTCAAGGGTGACCTGCGCGATGCTGGCAGATATCACTGGCAGGACGATAGAGACCGTCGAGATGACCAAGGATGTCGGGGCCGTAGGCGCAGCGCTTCTCGTGGCGGTAGGACAGGGTAAGCTGAAGGATCTGCATGAGGCTGACAAGCTGGTAAAAGTTGACAGCGTATACAGACCCAATCGCGCGAACAGAGAAGTTTATGACAGAAATTACAGGGTGTTTAAGAGGCTCTACGAGTCTAACAAAAAGAATTTCCGTGATCTGAACGGAAACAATTGATCGGAGATGCAGGATATGGATGAAAGAGAATTGAGGGCGCAGGTTGTGGCTACGGGGATCGAGCTTCTGCGCGACGCGCTGGTGGCCAGGACCTGGGGCAATATCAGCGCGAGAGTGAGTGAGGATAAGTTCCTCATCACGCCCAGCGGGCTGGATTATGTAAGGACTAAGGAAGACGATCTGGTGCTTTATGACATAAAGACCGGAGAGTGGGAAGGACGCCGCAAACCTTCGAGCGAGAAGGGCATTCACGCGGCGGCGTATGAGATATTTCCCGAGGTGGGCTTTGTGATCCACACACATCAGGTATATGCTTCGGCGATCGGAGTCGCGGGTTTTGAGAATCTTGATATCAGGGAAGAGGAGCGTAAGCAGCTGGGAGGTCTGGCAAAGGCTTCCTACGGGCTTCCCGGAACGAAAAAGCTGAAGAATGCGGTGCGCAAGGCTCTTGAAGCCGGCAATCATACGATACTGATGCAGAACCACGGAGCATTGATCGCTGCCACGACCAAGGAAAAAGCATACGCGAACGCGCTTCTGCTCGAAGAGATCTGCAAGCGGAGCGTGAAGCTCGCGCAGGAGGAGAATAAAGAGACCGGGACCGCGGATTACGCGATGGACAGTCTGATGCAAAGAGTAAAGAAGGAATTTCCGCTCGCCGTGTTTGTCGGCAGCGACGCGATCAGGGCCAGATCCTGCAGGGACTGTCAGCTGATCGCCCAGCTCGATGATATGGCCCAGATGATCGGACGCCGCGTAAAGGTCGTTGAGAAGGATTACGAAGCGATAGCGGCTGAGCTTAGAAAGCGGAATTCCGTATTTGTCAAAGGGTGCGGAGCGATAGTATGCGGCATGGATGAGGACGATACGGACGCGCTCAGGATCCTGCTCGACAAAGCGGCCGTCACCGACCTGAATACACTCGCGCTCGGAAGCAGCGCAAGACTCGGAGTATTTGACTGCGCGCTGATGCGCTTTGTATATACGAAAAAATATTCGAAAAAGAAAAACGCGTAAGGAGGGGAAACTATGGCTGACGAAGCAAAAAACGGATCCGGCGGCAGTGAGGAAATGACTGAGATCAGGCCGGACAACCGAAGAAAAGAACTGATCAGGACGCTGAAGTTCATTGGATTCTCAATCTCGGCAGGAGTGATAGAGATAGGCTCTTTCACGCTGATGAACGAGCTGATCGGATGGCCTCACTGGGTTTGCTATCTTATTGCGCTGGTACTCTCGGTACTCTGGAATTTCACATTGAACAGGAAGTTCACTTTCCAGAGCGCAGGCAATATCCCCAAGGCGATGGCGCTCGTCGCGCTCTTTTATCTCGTATTTACGCCGGCATCGACCACTTTGGAGAAGTATCTTACCGAGGATAAGCTCTGGAACGAATATCTCGTGACAGGAATAAACATGGCCATGAATCTTACGCTTGAATATCTCTACGACAGGTTTATCGTTTTCAGGAAAACAATTGACACAAACATAAAGGAGGAGAAGCAACATGAATAATTGCGGAATCAGCAGATGGGACGACCCGAAGGACATCAACGCAAGACTGAAGAACCTTACTTCCCAGCCGATCTGGGAGGTTGACGATGAGTACTACAAGAACACGATCCTTAAGTATTACGATGAGAAGTGCAAGGAAAGCCGTGCGGTATTTGAGGAATCACAGAAGTACATTCCCGGCGGAGTACAGCACAATCTCGCTTTCAACAAGCCTTTCCCGATGTGCATGTCAAGGGCGAACGGCGCTTATCTCTACGATAAGGACGGCAATAAATACATTGACTTCCTGCAGGCAGGCGGACCGACGATCCTCGGCAGCAATTACGATGTGATCCGCGAGAAGGTCATTGAGCTCCTGAATGACTGCGGTCCCGTTACCGGACTTCTTCATGAGTCGGAGATGCTGATCGCACGTGAGATCAATAAGCATATGCCCAATGTCGAGATGTTCAGAATGCTCGGTTCGGGTACCGAATCCGTAATGGCTTCCCTCCGTATAGCGCGCATCGCGACCGGCAAGAAGCGCATAATCAAGGTCGGCGGAGCCTACCACGGCTGGTCGGACCAGATGGTTTACGGTCTGAAGATCCCGGGAAGCCGCAACCTTCTTGAATCTCACGGAATCCCCGGCAGCTGCTTCGGCAAGACCGACGAGGTACGTCCGAACGATCTCGACATGCTTGAGAAGATGCTGAAACTGAACCGCTTAAAGGGCGGCACGGCGGCCGTACTCCTTGAGCCCGTAGGTCCCGAGAGCGGAACCAGACCGGTTGCGCATGACTACAATAAGGGCGTTCGCGAGCTCTGCGACAAATACGGCGCGCTGCTCATTTTCGATGAGGTTGTAACGGGCTTCCGCGTAGCTCTTTCGGGCGCGCAGGGATATTTCGACGTTGTTCCGGATCTGACCATTTTCGGAAAGATCGTAGCGGGCGGATATCCTGCGGCAGGCGGTGTAGGCGGAAAGAAGGAATATGCCGGCCTCATGGCCGCGGGACTTGCGACAGGAAAGCACAGAGCTTATGTGGGCGGAACTCTTTCGGCGAATCCTCTTTCCTGTATCGCGGGTTATACCGCTATCAAAGAGATCGAGCGCACAAATGCATGCGAGGTTGCGGGACGTATGGGCGACAGGCTCTGCGACGGCCTGAAGGCTCTCATCGACAAGTACGGACTGCCTTTCGTTGCTTACAACCAGGGTTCGATCGTGCATCTTGAGTGCACCGGCGCGATGAGCTTCGATTTCTCATCTATGTCGTTCCTCAAGTCGGCAATGGGCCTCTTAAAGCACAAGGATATGATGTATGTACGCAAGGATTCGATGGAACGTATGGGAGCGGCATATATGGCAAACGGTATCGTAACGCTCGCCGGAAGCCGCCTGTATACTTCGCTCGCGGATACACCCGAGATCATTGATGAGGCACTGAACCGCTTTGAAGAAGTATTCAAGCATGTAAAGAAGACTGATAAGGGGCTTCTTGCATAAGGTAAACTCGCGAATTGCTTCGCAATTTGCTCGTTATAAGATGG
>JAFZKM010000291.1 GCA_017553665.1 Lachnospiraceae bacterium | reverse complement strand
CACGGGCAATATCGAAGAGGTCAGAAAGCTCGAGAACAGCGAGACAAAAGAAGAGATCTGGCATCTTACTATCAATGTCGATGAGATCCCGATGGATGTTTATATCAACGCGAAGGATCTGATGGGTGAGCCCACACCCGGAAGACGTTTCAGAGGCAATGTCTGGCTGCAGGCAGAGCTTCTGGACATGAAGGAAAAAGGAATACCGAAAGGATAAAAATTATGACCTCCGTCTCCGGGGGTCATAATCTTTATCCTTATATTTAATTATTAATAACTGATGTAAGGAAGAGCTTCCTCGAGTTTGCGCAGGTATTCGCCAAAATCGATACCGAGCTGAGTTACAGCGATAACGATAAGAATGCAGAGGATGATCATGATCACAAACGCAACGAGGATCGCGACAAGGAATGCGCAGGCATGATGCTTGATATTAAGATTCTTGGCAGCACATGCGATGATTATCGCGGCAATAAATCCGATAACCGGTATGCAGTATAAGAATGAAAGCCAGAAGAAACCGGCAGTCGAAACAACCTTAGATTCAGCGGGATCCTCTTCGTACTGAACAGGAGCGGGCTGATACGGCGGATTCTGAGGATACGGCTCGGGAGCGGGCTTTGAATAATTAGCGCCGGGTGCTGCGGGAGCTACGCCGAAAGCTGCCTCTGTATTTGTTCTCGGTGCGGGAGCAGGCTCGGGACGATAAGCGGGAGCGGGCTTAGGCTCGGTATATACAGGCGTCGGCTGGGGCGCCGGTTCGGGCTTGGGCTCAGGACGGAATTCAGGCGCGGGCTCGCTGTAAACAGGTGCGGGAGCAGGCTGCTCGGGCTGAAGAGTCAGTTCGGATTCGGTGCTGACGGGAGCCGAAGGCTGCTCAGGTTCTGTAAATACAGGTGCTGCGGGCATAGCGTCTACTTTAGTGCCGCAATTGGTGCAGAAAATATTTCCATCCGGTATGTCTGCACCGCAATTTGTACATGTTCTGCTCATTTTTCCTCCTTTTGGAGCCTCTTCTGTTATCAGATAATAAGTGAGGCTTCGTATAAATTGATATTACAATATTTTCGTTTGAGATACAAGGAAAAATGTATTGTAAATCGTAAAATGTGTGATATAATCGAATAATCGCATGAAGAAGGAGTTCAGGTAAAATGCTGTATTTAAACGCAATTCTTCTCGGTATCGGACTCGCGATGGACGCGTTCTCGGTATCGATCGTCAACGGTCTTGGCGAACCGAACATGAAGAAGAAGAAAATGTGCATCATTGCCGGAGTTTTCGCGGGTTTCCAGTTCCTGATGCCAATGATCGGATGGATATGTATCCATACGATGCTGGAGCATTTCAATAAGCTTCAGAAGTTCATCCCCTGGATCGCGCTGGGACTGCTGCTGTTCATCGGAATAAAGATGATCATAGACGGCATTAAGAATAAGGCGGAAGAAGAAGCCCCCGTGATAGGCTTCGCGGCATTGCTCGTGCAGGGCGTGGCCACCTCTATCGACGCGCTTTCGGTAGGCTTTACGACAGCGAACTACAGTCTGATCGAGGCGTTCATTTCATCCGTTATCATCGGAGCGGTCACATTCGTAATCTGCTACGCAGGTCTGACGCTCGGAAAGAAGTTCGGAGTGGAGCTTGCGGACCGTGCCCAGATCGTCGGAGGCCTGATCCTCAGCGGTCTCGGCATAGAGATCTTCGTCAAAGGAGTATTTTTCTAGATTCTTGACTGACGAAAGGTATTATGATATAGTTCTACTTGTGCTTTGTTTCCGTAGCTCAGTTGGATAGAGCACTCGCCTCCTAAGCGAGGGGTCGGGCGTTCAAGTCGCCTCGGAAACGTAAAGGAAATGAGGGTACCGCAAGAATCTGCGGTACCCTCACTTTGTTTTTGTTCAGAAAAAGTCGCGATGCTTCAACGCGCTTTTTCTAAAAACAAAGCGGCGAAGCCGTTTCCGGTCATGCCGAAGTATTTTTGAGGCATGACTACCTTTTATAGCAGCTGCTTATATATCTCCTGCTTGCTTACTCCCCTGTCTTTTGCGACGAGCTTCATGGCATCTTTTTTATCTATTCCCTTATCAAGATATATCTTCATGTGTTCCTCAACAGAGAGTTTCTGCCATTCATCCTGTGTATCCTTCGTGATATCATCGAAGCTTTTTCCTTCGATGACCATCACGCATTCACCCTTAGGCTCGTTTTCGGTGTAATACTCGATCGCTTCTACAACTGTAGTAAGGAATACGGTTTCGTGCTTTTTTGTCAGTTCCCTGCAGACGGTGATGCGGCGATCGCCTAAGGTGTCACGGAGGTCGGTAAGTGTTTTGAGCAGATGGTGCGGAGCTTCGTAAATGATCAGAGTGCGTGTCTCATTGACAAGAGATTCGAGTATCTGTTTGCGTTCTTTTTTATCTGCGGGAAGAAATGCCTCAAACGCGAAACGTCTGGTAGGCAGACCTGAAAGCGTGAGAGCGGTAACGCATGCGCAGGGGCCGGGCAGAGACGTGACGGTGATTCCCGCGGCATGGGCCATTTTAACGAGTTCTTCGCCGGGATCGGAGATCGCGGGCGTGCCTGCGTCGGTGATAAGAGCGATGTTCTGACCTTCGAGGAGCTTAGCGACCAGGACCTCGCCTTTGTCGAATTTATTGTACTCGTGATAACTGGTCATCGGAGTATCGATCTCAAAGTGGTTCAGAAGCTTTATGCTGTTGCGGGTATCTTCGGCCGCAATAAGATCAACCTCCTTCAAGGTGCGGAGCACCCGGAGGGTGATGTCTTCAAGATTGCCTATGGGAGTGGCGCAGAGATACAAAGTTCCGGACATATCGATCCTGTTCGCGCGGCCGATTGGATTCAGCGGAGGCTGCGGCAGCGGTTATTATATACTGTTCCGGGCTACCGTTATATCAGTACCCGTAGATATCATAGATCTCATCATTGTAAACGCCCTCTTCTTTATAAACAATGAGAGGGGGCTCGACGGTCATTCGTGACTTTCCGCCGCGGACGGCTTCGACGAGGACCATGTTTGGTTCTTTGTCAATAAAGGGGTGAACCAGTTTCATGCGCTTCGGCTCGAGCCTGTGTTCCTTCAGGCATACCATGATCTCAGCGAGCCTGAACGGACGGTGGACAAGATAGAACCTGCCCTGAGGCTTTAATAACAAAGCTGCCTCACGCACTACGTCTTCAAGTGTACAAAGGATCTCGTGACGCGCCAGAGCTTTCGCGGAATCGGGATTGACGAGTCCGTGACTGCCTATCATGTAAGGCGGATTCGAAGTCACTACTTCGAAAGAAGCTTTACCGAAATCTGCCGACGCGGTCTTTATATCGCCCTCGACGATATCCACCCTGTCTTCGATATGATTGAGACGGACGCTGCGCTGTGCCATCTCAACATTGTCATGCTGGATCTCGAGGCCGGTGAAATGCTTTCCGGGCGTTTTGGCGGCAAGGAGTATCGGAATGATGCCGTTCCCGGTGCCGAGGTCTATAGCGGATTCTCCTTCGCGCACAAAAGCAAACCCGCTCAGCAGCACGGCATCCATGCCGAAGCAGAACCGGGCGGGGTTTTGGATTATCTTGAAATTGTTGCGTTCCAGGTCGTCTATGCGCTCGCCCGGAAGAAGAATTTCATCCATATCAGTCCTCTAACTTGCTCTTTCCCTCTTTTTCCTCGAGGATCTCCAACTCCTTAAGCTCTTTCATCTCCGCGTCGGAGGAACTGCGGTCCTTGCGCTTGCGGGGCTTGAAGGAAAGCTGGTCGGGAGTATATTCACGCGCTTCCTTATCACCGTTCTCGAGGGTGATGATAACGCGTACAAGCTGCTTCAGAACGTTCACTGAAGCAACGTCGCCGTGCTGTCCGTCGGAAGTCACAACGTGATCGCCCACGCCGGGAAGCTTCGCGTTAAGCTCTTCGTAGGCGAGCTCTTCATTATTCAGGCAGCACATGAGTCTGCCGCAGTTGCCCGAAATCTTCGAAGGGTTCAGGGAGATATTCTGCTCTTTAGCCATCTTGATCGAAACGGGCGCGAAATCGGGAAGATATGTATTGCAGCAGAGAGGTCTGCCGCAGATTCCGATACCGCCCAGAGCCTTAGCCTCATCGCGCACACCGATCTGGCGGAGCTCGATCCTCGTCTTGAATACCGAGGCCAGATCCTTTACGAGCTCACGGAAATCGATACGTCCGTCGGCAGTGAAATAAAACAGGACTTTATTATTGTCAAATGTATATTCGCACTCGATCAGCTTCATCTCGAGGCCGTGCTTGCGGATCTTCTCGAGGCAGACATCAAAAGCGTTTTTCTCTTTTTCGCGGTTGCGCGCTTCTGTCGCGAAATCGGCTTCGTCGGCCTTGCGGATAACGGGCTTTAAGGGCTGAACGACCTTGCTGTCATCCACTTCCGCGGGACCGAGCACCACGGTGCCGAACTCCACTCCGCGCGCTGTTTCAACGATCACGGATTCGCCTTTTGCTATCTCAAAATCAAGCGGATCGAAGTAATAAACCTTTCCCGCGTGTCTGAATCTGACTCCGATAACTTTTATCATGTGTGTATCCTTCCTTACGGATTATTTTGCTTTCATCGCTTCGACCAGGAGCTGCATGGCAGCCGGGAAGCTGACGTTGTTTTTGAGCCGGTCATTTGTGAGGTCAAGCTCGATGAAAATACTGTTCAGGGCAGGAAAGCTCTTTGCTTCGGCCTGTTCCTCAACAGAGCGGAGATTCTCGGAAAAGAGGATCCTGTCCGCGTTATGTGTTGATTTGTAAACGAGAACGTCGCGGTACCACATCGACAGAAGATCGAAATAATCGTCCATGGCCGCGGCGGAATTCTTATCGCCCATCGCGGCGATCGCGGCAGAGATCTCCGACTGGGACATCCTGTCCAGATCGCATACGAGACGCAGCACTTTGTCCTTCGCCTCGATAAAACCCTCGTCCTCCGCGTAGCGGCGGGCTTTTCCTATGCAGCCGCAGGAAAATGACGCGCAAAGGTTCGCAACATAATCGGGAAGCTGTTTCTCTGCCATCAGATAGTCACGGATCAGCGCCCTGTCCACAGGCTTCATGTCGAGGATCACGCATCGCGACAATATGGTCTGCAGGAATTTACCCGTGTTCTCGGCAAGCAGCAGGATCACCGCGTATTCGGGCGGTTCCTCGAGTGTTTTGAGCAGCGCGTTCTGCGCCGGCTCGTTCATCTTCTCGGCTTCGTCGACAATGTAGATCTTATAGCGGCCCGAATAGGGCATGACTCTGATATCGTTCACGAGCTGAACGCGTATGTCATCGACGGTAATGTCCTTTTTCTCGTGAGTTACGTAAATGATGTCGGGATGGCTGTGAGCCTCGGACTGCATGCAGTTAAGGCACGCTCCGCAGGGATCCGTGCCGCCGGAATCGCACTGGAGCGCCGCGGCAAACCTTTCGGCAAGCATCATCTTGCCGGAGCCGTCCTCGCCCGCGAAAATATAAGCATGCGATATCTTTTTCTCGGACAGGGCCGATGTCAGATGGGCTTTGACCCCTTCCTGACCGATAATATCATTAAAGCTTAGCATGCCGTCTCCATTCCGTTGCTGCGGATCAGGTGAAGATATCCAGCAGCAGGCCTCTGATCTCGTCGATATTGTTCATGATGAGCAGCAGGTCCTGCTCGTCCTTAATAAGCTCCGAAGCGATCTGGTCCAGTTTTTCGTCGACCAGACGCACCATTCCGTATACACGGTGGCGTCCGCGTCTGTCAAGGAAGTTCTCTCTCGAAAACTTATGCGAGCGGTTCACGACCTCGTTCATGAAATCCTTGATCAGCGAACGGTAGCGGCGCATGTCCTGTATGTCACGGCGCTTTTTGATCTTTTCGCCCTGCTCCGTGATCTCTCCCATAAGATTACTCAGGCGTTCCGCAAGCTCGGACTCCTCTATCGCGCTCGCGAGCGTGAATTTAAAGGTACCGTCCGCAGGCTTGGCCGCCTGTGTCTGATCGATCTGGGTGACCGGAGTGGTCTGATTAACCTTGATATCCATAAGGCGCCTCCGTAGATCCCGTCAGTCCGCGTAGCTCTCTATCAGCGCGCAGATCTCGGCGAGACATGTGTCAAAATCAATATTCTCATAGCGTTTGGTGATACCGAGGCGGGTGATCTTCTCTTCGGCGAAATCCTCGCTGTCCGCTATGAAACGGCGGCACATCTCGGTATACTTCGGCTCGGGCTGTCTGCGCTCTCTCTCGAGCGCGCGGCTGAGCCTTACGCCGTCCTCCACTTCTATATATATCGGTATTACGCGGTCGCTTCCGAAGTAATCGCGGAGTGACTTATAGCCTTCGAGTACCATCGTGATCACGTAATCGTGGGTATCGTCGATCTGTCCGTCATCGGCGGTGAAATAATACCAGTCGCCCATAACAGTATGGTAGCAGCGATATTCGATGATGCGGCCCTCATCACGCATCTGTCTGAAACTCGGAATATCGGTAAAAAAGTATTCAACTCCCTCGGTCTCGTTGCCCCTCTTTGGACGTGTGGTGTATGAGACAACTGTAGACAAAGGAATAGGCTGGCGCTTCAGGATCGCCTGGAAAAGGCTGTCCTTGCCGGACGCGGACGGTCCGAGAAGACAGAAAATACGGCCTTTGCCCATATGAACACCATTCCTTTCCTCAATACTTGCATAGATCCGGGACCTTCCCCAAATGACCAATAGCCCATAAATCTACAAGATATTATTATATCACAAATAACAGGGGTTGTCACATTGAATTGCAAAAAACCGCGCGGAAGGGTAAAATATCAAAAAAGCATTTAAACAGGAGACGATAATGAGACTCAGACATATTGCGAAGGCAATGCCTATCATAGAACAGAGCGAATTCGTGGAACACGATCCCGCGGCATGGAAGGGAAAATGGAAGGAGCGCTTCGGAAATGACAAGCCCCTGCACATTGAGGTCGGAATGGGCAAAGGCAGGTTCATCACTGCGATGGCTGGGCTGAATCCGGAGATAAACTATATCGGGATCGAGAGGGCGGACGCGGTGCTTTACCGCGCGCTTCAGAAGCAGCAGGAGCTGAAGCTTCCGAACCTTATATTACTGCTCGCGGACGCGGACAATATCGAGGAATACTTCGCCGAGAGCGAGGTGGACAGGATTTATCTTAATTTCTCGGACCCCTGGCCGAAGGCGCATCATGCGAAGAGGCGCCTGACTTCGGGCACGCATATGGATAAATACGCGAATATCCTGAAGGAGGACGGCTGCATCTGTTTTAAGACTGACAACCGCGACCTGTTCGATTACAGTCTCGAGGCAGTGCAGGAGGCCGGCTGGAGCATTTCGGACCTGACCTACGATCTTCATCACAGCGAATACGCCGAAGGGAACGTCATGACCGAGTACGAAGAACGCTTCTCCGGTATGGGGAATCCTATTTTCAGGGCAGTTTTCAAACATGAAAAAGGCAGTGTTTCCGCGGCTTCCGAGCCCTCTGAAAAAAATATTTAAAAAAATTGAAAAAAGTGATTG
>JAFZKM010000290.1 GCA_017553665.1 Lachnospiraceae bacterium | reverse complement strand
TTCGCTCTCTCCTCTTTTGTCGCGATCCTTCTCCAGAATCTCTCCCAGAGTGAGATCGATACCGAGATGGTTCCGAAGAAACCGGTGAACTGTCCGTCGGTCTCGAATACCATGATGCCTTCGAACATGTTCTGCGCGATAACGTAGACACGGTCCGCGTAGTCAACGGCTACCTTCCAGGGAGTGAACACAAATCCGTCTTCGAGCGATTCGGACTTGGGATCCGAAACGATCTGTTTTAAATTGTGGTCGGGATCGAGGACCACGACTCTCCTGTTCTTCGAATCCGCAATGTAGATATTGCCTTTCTCCGAAACGCACACTCCGTAGGGAGCGCCGAGCTTGTCCTCTTTTCCGTTATTGTCAAAAGCAGTGATCACCGAGAGCACCGTCTCGAGCTTTTCATCAAGAACAACCACGCGGTTATTGCCCGTATCGGCGATGTAGACCCTGCCGTCGGGCGACTTGCACATATCCTGGGGAGTCTTGAAATCTCCTATCGACTCTCCGTTGTACATCAGGTTCCTTCCGTAAAGAAGCTTGTCCGGAACGTAAGCCGCGGGTGTGTAATGAATGTACTCTCTGTAATCGTAATTGTATGTATCGTAAGGAATATCATCGGCTCTGACTGCCGTCGCCGCCTGGCTCACAACCATAACGACCGCAAGCAACAGGGTGATCACGCGAGCCAATTTATTCAATTTTCTCATAAGGTTATCTCCTTGTTATAAGGTCGTTATCATTCCTTCATACCGGAAGTGGTCATGGTCTCGAGGACGTTCTTCTGACAGATCAGGAAGAATGTGATCGGGACAGCCGCGATGATAAAGGTTACTGCCGCAGCCGCGCCCGCACGTGCCGCGCCGCCCGCTGAGATCTGGAACAGTGCGTACTGCAGAGGCTTCAACTGCTCATCGCGAAGGAAGGTCGAACCGGTATTTCCCCACATCTGCTGGAACTGGAAGATCGCGAGTGTCAGCCACGCGGGCTTAACGTTCGGCATCACTATGCTCCAGAAGATCGTCCACTCGCTCGCGCCGTCCAGTCTCGCGGATTCCATCAGCGAGTCGGGCAGCTGCTCCATGAACTGCTTCATCAGGTAAAGTCCCATACCGAACGAGCAGGCCGGAAGCACGAGCGCCAGATAGGTATTGTTTATATGCAGCCACGAAATGATCATGTACTGCGGTGTCTGCGTTACCTGCCACGAGAACATCATGGACATAACAATCAGGCTGAACAATATCTTCTTTCCGGGGAACTTATGCTTTGCGAGCGGATAAGCCGCAAGCGAAGCGATTATAACGTGTCCGATCATACCGCCGCCCGTGATGATGATCGTGTTCAGGATGTATCTTGAGAAAGGCACCCATGAATCGCTCATCAGGACGAACAGATCGGAGAAGTTCTCAAAAGTAGGGTTTCTTACGAAAATCCTCGGCGGGTACTGGAAAAGCTCATCGAGAGGCTTTAAACAGTTGTTTATTACCATTACGAGCGGCACTGCCATTGCCACACCGCAGATTCCCATGATCACGAAAAGCAGCGTATTGCCCGCAGCCGAGCGGTTAAGCTTCTTTTCCTTCGGCCTCCTGTGGAAAAGGCCTTTCTTTACATAAACATATTCTTCAACGTGTCTTGCCATGCTTATTCACCCACCCTTCTCAAGAGTCTCTGAATAAGCTGGTTGCTGCCGACCATCAGAATGAACAGCAGCGTCGCGATCGCCGAAGCGTAGCCCATCTCGAAACGAACGGTACCGTAGTCGAGAAGGTGGGTAACAACCGTGGCGCCCGCGTAGTTAACGGAAGGATTGCCTGCCAGGTTGATCGAAACGTCGCAGATGGCGAATGAGGTCGTGATCTGCATAACCGCGCCGAACATCAGCTGAGGCTTCATCGCGGGCAATGTTACGAACCAGAGTTCCTGCCAGCGGTTCTTTACGCCGTCCAGAGCGGCGGCCTCATAAAGCGATTTGTCGACGGTCTGGAGACCTGCGATAAAGGTCAGGAAACCGGTACCGAGCGACAGCCATAACTGAACTATGATAAGTACCGGAAGCACGTAGCTCTCGGTCTGCATCCAGAGTTTTGCCTCGTCGATGATGCCGAGCTTTAAGAGCAGACCGTTTAAGTATCCGTAACGGTCTCCGGTAAGGATCAGGTTCCATACAACGTACGCGTTGCCGCATATCGAAGGCGCGTAAAATATCAGTGTGAGGAAGGCTCTGAGCCATCCCTTGAATTCATTGATGATCCATGCGAAGAGCAGGCACATGAAGTAGCTGACGGGGCCCGTTACAACGGCCAGGATCAATGTGTTCTTCAGCGACTTGATGAAAATGTCGTCTTCGAGGAAAAGTTTGATGTAGTTCCTCCATCCGATGAACTGCGGCATCTCCAGCATGTTGTAGTAGGTGAAGCTGAAAACCATCGCCATGCCTACCGGGAGCACCGTAAAGAAGAAGAACAGGATGAAGTACGGAGCAAGCATCAGATAAGAGGACTTGGCTCTCTTCATCTGATCCCACAGCGTCATTCTGCTGCGCGGTATCGTCGATACCGTATGATGATTGTGTTCCACCGTTCGTCCTCCTTCCTCAGTCAAGTCCAAGCTCTGCGCGCTTGTAGTCTATTTCGGCGTTGATGTAGATGACCTTGTCCATCAGCTCCTCACGCGGTGAGGCTGTATCGGTCTCGGTAACTACAGTGTAGAACGCGTTGTTTACGTTACGCCATGAATAATATCCGCCGGGCACCTGAGGTATACCGCGTACGCACTCCATCGATTCCTGAAGTGCCCTGAAGTCGCTCACGGGC
>JAFZKM010000289.1 GCA_017553665.1 Lachnospiraceae bacterium | reverse complement strand
GCATCTTATCCCACTTGCGCTCCATATCCTTCACAAGCTCTATCTGCGTATGAGCCCTGTCGAGATTATGGTTCTCGCGGTGGATCATAAAATATGTGTCGCCCTGCAGATGATCCGTTAAGAATCTCATACCGCACTCGAGCGTCATATTCTTCGCTCCGTAAGGAAGAAGCCTTATCTCCTCTTCGGTTAGCGCTCCGCCGCAGCCGGTAAGATAACCTTTAACATAGATCTCAAAGAGCTCCAGCGACAGCGAAACCTTCGAAAGGTCCTGCTCGTCCTCGGCCGCAGTATTCGCGCCGAATCTGATCGAATCGCCGAAGTCGAATACAGAAAGTCCGGGCATGACCGTATCAAGATCGATCACGCAGATGCCCTTGCCTGTAGCGGCGTCGAGCATGATGTTGTTGAGCTTCGTATCGTTATGCGTAACTCTTAACGGGATGCGTCCCTCTTTGAGAGCATTCGCGCAATACTCCATATCCTGCTTATGAGCTCTGAAGAATTCGATCTCTTCCGCTACGTCCTTCGCGCGGCCGCAGATATCAGCCTCTACGGCCTGCTCGAACGTCTCATATCTCTTTGGAGTATTATGGAAATCCGGGATCGTTTCAACCAGCTGTGACGCGTCGAAGCCGGCCATCTGGCCCGAAAAGCTTCCGAACGCCACTCCGCTCTGGTAAAAGTCATCGGCATCGCGAACCTTGTCAAGGCTGACGGAATCGGTGATGAACTTATACATTCTCCAATAGCTTCCGATGCTGTCCCTGTAATATGCGCTGCCGTCATGCGTACGTACCGGATTAAGTGTCTCTCTGTCGGGATCTCCGCCGCGTTCGATGATCTTCTCACGCAGATAGTCGGTAACCAGCACAACATTCTTCCTCAGCGATACGGGATCCTTGAAGACCTCATCGTTCATTCGCTGAAGGATGTACTTCTTCTCTGAATCACCGTCTTTGCATACAACGAGGAAAGTATCGTTTATATGTCCGTTTCCGTATTTCTCACAGCTTACTGCTGTCTCGGGAAACTCAAAAGCTTCAAGAGCCTCAAGCTTCTTTGAACATAACTCTTCACGTGTCATTTTAATTCCTATCCGTGATCACCACAGCTTATCGGGATATACTCCCTTTGCCTTTAAAGCGCTGATGGCATTCACAACATCTTCTTTGTCTTCCTTGTAGGTTACGCCGAACCACTTGTCCCTGCTGCGAAGGACCCTTACGGTCGCTTCGTTCTTCTTGAGGAGCTCCTGCACCGCTGTCGGGAGGTAATACTCGCTCTTCATGGGATTACCGGGTACTTCGGTCTCCAGGAAACTTAGGAAAGACTTTTCGAGCTCACCCAAAATGCTCTTTCTGAATCCCCATAAGTTCATGGAAACCGTGAGGTCGGGCGAAATGTCCTGCCAGGTTTCGCCTCCGTCCTCGGAAAAGGCTGCCGAATCGCCTTTTTTGATGATCTTGGTCCGTTCTTCGATATTTACCAGGAATCCGTTCTCGTCAACGGTGCACACTCCGCGCGAAACCGCGCCGTTCTCGGTAAGGGTATTCGAAAGGATATAGCCCACCATGCAGTAATCGTGCGAATCTTCGGCGGTCTCGACATTCAGCGCGTCATAGATCATGCCGAAGGCTTCGGGGCCGTAATAATCGTCGGCGTTGATGACCGCGAAGGGACTGTCGATCACGTCCTTACAGCAAAGTATCGCGTGTCCGGTGCCCCACGGCTTAGTTCTGCCTTCAGGTGCGCTTACAGCTGCGTTCGGCAGCTTATAGAGCTCCTGATAGACATATTCAACATCAACCACTTTTGAAATACGATCGCCGATCGTTTCCTTGAATTCCTTCTCGATCTCTTTCTTGATAATGAAAATAACCTTTTTAAATCCTGCCCTGATAGCGTCGTAGATGGAGAAATCCATTATTATATGGCCATGTTCGTCCACCGGATCGATCTGCTTGAGACCTCCGTAACGGCTTCCCATGCCTGCCGCCATAATAACCAATGCGGGTTCTTTCATGTTCATTTCTCCTCTCCGGGTTTACTGTTTCTTAATTTGTCCATGTAGTAAACCTGTCCGCTTATCCTGGACTGTTCGGCAGCGTAAGCCATCAGATGGCTCTCCACCGACTGCTCGATACCCGAGCGTATCTCCACAGTTTCTCCCTTATGCTCAAGGGCTGTGAGGAAGTCCATGGTCAGACGGTAGTCTCCGCCGCCATGGAAGCCCTCTTCGCTGTTGACGTCAATCTTGCGAATTTCGCCCTCATAAAGATAATTGGAAGAATACTTGGTAACTGTTATGAAATCCTCGGAGTCATCACCGCAGATGTCTCCGTTTTCGCACATGACCTTAATGGTCCTGTGCATCTTGTTCGTAAGGCCGCTCAGATGGAACGTGGCGGTCACGCCGTTCTCAAACTCAATATCCGTAACCTGGTTGTCGCATACGTTATTGTCGCAGTCAAATACACAGCGGCCGTAAGGACCTTCACGGAGAGCCTTCAGGATACCTTCCTCGGTCTGATCCTCGGTAAGTACCGTAGCCGGCCATGCGCCCTTGATCGGAAGATAAGCTTTCTTTCCGTCAAAGCGGCACTGATCCGCGCAGGGACAGTCAAGACATCTTGCGGCGGCTCCCTTCGGTGCGTTCTCCTTCCTGAAGAAGGAAAGATTTCCGAAAGAAGAAATCTTTTTGCAATTGCTGCCTACCAGCCACAGCAGAATATCCATGTCATGGCATGACTTCTGCATGATTATGGGACTGGACAGATCCGAATTGCGCCAGTTTCCGCGAACGAACGAATGAGCCATGTGGAAATTGCCCACATTCTCGGCGTGCTGGATCGTGATGACCCTGCCGAGCTCACCCGAATCGATGACCTGCTTGATCGCCGAGAAGAACTTCGTATAGCGCAGCACGTGGCATACAACTATCGTAACGCCCTTCTCCTTTGCCTTGTCACGTATTTCCAGGCATTCCTTAACATCGGGCGAGATAGGCTTTTCCAGAAGGATATCATAACCGAGGTCCATGGCAGCCATGGCCTGCCGGTAATGATCTCTGTCCATCGTAGCCAGGATGATCGCGTCAGCGATCTTACCCTTTGCAAAGAAATCCTTTGTATCGGAAAAAGCCATATCGGACGGAATTTTGAATTCTTCGCAGGCAACGGCTCGTTTTTCCTCGTTAATGTCGACTACCGCGACAATTTGAGCTCCGGCCTTTTCGTAGGCATATTTGGCGTAGATCATGCCTCTCTGCCCCGCACCGATTATTGCAAGTTTCATTTTGCTCCTCTTTTCTTAAGCACAAGTATAATGATTACTGATCCGATAAGTGCTGCTCCGCCGATTCCGCCGACGATCCACCAGAGAGTGCTGTTGCTCTTCTCTGTCTTTTCGGTCTGAACGGTTTCGGTCACGGGAGCCTTGGTAGGCTCGGGAGTAGGTTCGGTCTTGCCCGAATCGTCCTTATTCTCCACGGGAGTGGGTTCGGGAGTAGTCTCGGGCTCGTCTGCCTTTGCTGCCGCAACGGGAATAGTGTAAAGTT
>JAFZKM010000288.1 GCA_017553665.1 Lachnospiraceae bacterium | reverse complement strand
GAGCAGTTCCTCGTCACCTGTCAGCCTCGCGACGTCCGCCATGCCCGAATACAGATAAACCGCCCTCACCGCATGGCCCACGGCCTCATCCTGCTGCCTCACGGGCAGATGCGACTGATAATAGAAATATCCGAGTCCCCCGCCGCGGCGCTTCGCCTCGTCGGGATGCTCTTTGTCAAAGTAATAGGGCTGCTGCCCTCTCTCGTCAATGAAATACTTGCTGAGCTTCAGGTATTTGTCATCGCCCGTGACCTCCTAGAGCCGCACGAGCGCCATCTCCGCGATCTCATGACCGGGATAACCCTTGATCTGCCCCTCTTCCCTGCCGAACTTCTCATACACAAAGTCCGCGAAACGGCGTGCGGCGTTCAGGAGCTTATCCTTGCCCGTGGCCTGATAATACGCGACCGCGCCCTCGGTCAGATGTCCCAGGCAGTACAGCTCATGGTGGTCCTTCAGGTTCGTGAAGATCCGCGACATGTCATTGATAATATAATACGTGTCGAGATAGCCGTTCGGCTGCTGCGCCGCGCAGACAATGTCGATCGCCTCATCCGCGGTACGCTCGAGCTCCGCGTCGGGATGCTGCGAGAGCGAATAGCCCACGGCCTCGATCCATTTGGAAAAATCTGTGTCCTGGAACAGGAATCCGTAGAAACGGCCCTCCATGTGATCCGCGTCCTCAGGGATCGGGCGGAAGATATCCGTAGGCCAGATAACCTCCTTGTACGCCGCGCCCTGCGCCTTTCTCGCCGCGGTGATCTTCCCGCCAATTTTGAAATTCCGCATCGCGTAGCTCGGCTCCGCGCCTTCGACACGGTCATTGATCGCGTTCCACTGATACGGGATGACCTCCTTGCGTACCAGCTCCATCTCGGCCTTCCAGAAGTGATCGTTGACCTTTATGCTTCTCAGGTCTATCGGGGTTCCTGTTGTTTTTATCATTTGCAAAGGCTCGCTTTCCGGCCATCTATCGGGCCATTTCTATGAAAATCCCTCAGTCCTCAGCTATAAGCTGAACAGACTGAGGGGTTATTTTACAACTTAAATCACTCCGAGCGGAATGAGGATTATCAGCAGCAGCGCCACAAGGCCCCACTCGGTCGCGAGGAACGCGTTCCTCTTCTTCGGCTCCATGTCGGGCACATAATTGCTCGCGAGGAAGAACGGGATGTAGGTGGTGATGAATACCGGCAGCACGCCCCACCACTTGTATACCCAGATGAATGAATGGTTCGATGTACCGGCGAGGAATGACTCAAACAGCGCGAACAGCAGCGCCATCTCGATCGCTCCGACCAGCTTACAGCTGATGCCCTTTTTGCCGTTCTTCGCGAAATACCGCTTTGTCCTGTCCTGCGGAAGCATCTTGAACGAAATGATGCCGGCCAGCGAGAACATCATCGACAGCTCCCAGCACACGCCGATCAGCAGAATGAATGTCGTGGACTCGTTCGATACCGACCACAGCGGATACCCGGTCACATGCCCGATGATCGCGTTGCAGATCTCATACAGCCAATGCACGCCGTACAGCGCGAATCCCGCGTAGATCACCTCGTAATTCTTCTTATGCACCTCGGTCCAGTACACATAGAAAACAACGGACAGAATGAAGATAAATGTCCAGTTGAAGTTCGCCGTGCTCCTGACCTGTATCTTGTCGACCAGGCTCATCGCCTCGGCAGAACCGTCGCCCCAAAACTTAAACATGAATGCCTCCTTTCGGTTAGTTAAAAATCACTTATTATCCAGTTGTGCCTTTAAAGCTTCAATCGTGCGGCTCATTTCTTCAAGCTGTTCGTCTTTTTCAATTAATTGTTTTTCTGCTTCAATCGCTCGCTGCTCAGTTTCCTCAGCTCTCTGCTCAGCCTTTTCAAGCCGCCTGAGGACACTGTTCCAATAACGTTTATCCTCATCACGACGCCGCATCTGCTCACGTATGCGCTCATCCTCGCTTAGCTGCCATGCTGATGAGACAGCCTGCTCAATGTGTTTGTTCTCCTGTGCCAACATCTTCAGCTCCTCCCATGTTTGTGCCTTAAACATGCGTGCCCAATCGACCAATCCGGCATGGACATCTGCTTCTGTTGCAAGATCAATATGAGTCAGATCTACATTGGAAATACGAAGTTTTTCACTGTACAAACTTTTCGGATCTCTGACATTTATCATCATGTAATTAGCATAAAATTCCGGACGGTCAGGGAACAAACAAAAATCACAAAATGAAATCTGCCAGATTCCCGGCGTATCCTGATAATCATCTCCATGATGAAGACTGTCAAAACTTCTGCAAAGATAAAGCAGGCTCCGCTCCACGTAGCCGACATGCCTCGCCGTCTGCATCTCCAAATCCATAGATCTGGAATTATCGATAATAACATGAACATCGAGGTGGATCTCGATATCCACCAGGGAATCACCCAATACAATCGGGTTTGTAACAGTAACATCCTCGATTTCCTCAGGTGCTATCCCAATGAAAGCAGAAACCAGATTTTTCAGGCTCTCCTCATCCTTCTGCAGAAGCGCCCTGAACAGGTAATCATTGCTCATCTTGAAACCGAGACTCCCCGACTTCGCCCTCCAGCCGTCGTTGTACGGCATGGTATTCTCATAGTCTTTTTGCATCTTATGCAACCTCCTTATGATTTTTAAGCAGGAATGCATACTGTGCCTGTCACATTCCTGCGGCTTAAAGTGAAATGGTTAAGCAGCGGAACATGATATTCAGACAGCAATCCGTTAGCACGGACATGCAAAAGAATTAAGAATAAACAGAAATGTCATACTGCTTTCCGATGACATTATATCATCGGTCGCTTAATGAGCGCAATAGACTTTTCCCTTAAATAACGACTTTGCCCTTAAAAACCAATGGTTTTCAAGGGCAAATCTCATCCCATTATTCCCGACAACAGAGCTATAAGATCAAGTATACCGATAAGCAGCATGGTCAGTAAAATGCAGATAAATGCCGCATTATCGCTGACAGTGCAATCATCCGCACATATGCGAACCGCTGATTTACACAGCAGGCAGATAAGTATCAGATATTCGAAGATAGAAAACAAGATAAAGTATTCAACCTGTTCACTTACATGTCTACAACATCTTTTAT
>JAFZKM010000287.1 GCA_017553665.1 Lachnospiraceae bacterium | reverse complement strand
CTGATGCTGCCGCTGGTCGCTGACACATTGACGGGGCCCGCATAATCCTCGGGAAGAGTGATGACTGTCGTTGTATCCTCAAAGTTCATGCTGAACCATGAAACTTTGATCTTCTGTTCTTCTCTCTTAAAGGTCAGCTTGCCGTTCTTCTCGGTGATAACAACTCTGTCCTTCTCGTCTTCTCTGTACCAGTACTCGATGACCGGATGATCTACATTGCCGGTCTTGATCTCTACGCTCTCCGCACGCTCACTGATCTCGAGCTCGTCGATCCTGCCGCTGCATCTGTACTCATCGTGCTCATATTTTGACGCTGCGTTCTTTCCGTTAAACTTTGACCAGTCGCCTCTTACAATTACGAAGCCGATCCCGACCAGGATCAGGCCGGCAATTAATCCAAGAATTCCTATGATAACACTATTTCTCATGATGTCCCCCTTTTATACGAACTTACGCTTGATAGATCTGACAATGTCGGCAAAGAATCCGCCGGCGGCCTTGCTGAAGCTGATTATAGGTCTCCACAGGAGCACTACGATGCTTCCGAGCGCCAATGCTCCTCCGAGCGCTACCAAAAGAGACGGAAAGCTTATCCACCCGAAGGGGAATGTGATCGCTGCCGCCAGGCAGGCAACTGCCGAAAGCGCAAGGCTTGCCATAACAATGAAAACGGTTCCGACCAGGATCCAGAACACCAGGAATAAGACAAACGCTACTATCGCCGCGCTGAGCACCAGCGGGAACCATATCGGGAATCCGAGGATCACAAGTGTGATCCAGAGCGCTCCGTGGCCCTTCTTCTCCGCATTGTCCCTGCTCTTCTTAACCTTATCCCTGACAATGGTCGTCATCGGACGGTCGACGAGCGCTTCATTGACAATGTCCTCAATGCTTCCGAGAGAAGCGACCGCCTCTTCTTCGCTCATTCCGTCTTCCATGCGGTCGCAGATCATCTCGTCGTAATACTCGGTCATATTATCCGCACCGCTTATATACTGTCTTTCAAGCTCCGCTCTCAGTGCCGAAAGAAATTCCGCTCTGTTCATGACTCTCTCCTCTCTCTGTAACGATAAACTGATAAACCTTAACTATCTCTTCCCACTCATTAAGTAATTCCGTGATCCGGTCACGTCCCGCAGGCGTGATCCTGTAATATTTCCGAAGTCTTCCGTTGTGTTCCTGCGAGAAAACCTCGAGCATGGCAGTCTGTTCAAGCCTCTTCAGTATTGGATACAGCGTGGATTCGGTTATCGTAATGAACTGACTGATATCCTTAACCAACTGGTATCCGTAGGATTCGCCCTTCTCAAGAACTGCCAGCACACATGCGTCAAGTATGCCGCGTCTGAACTGAGAATCCATTCAATTCCTCCTTTTCTTTATGTGTATATGCATTTACTTTCCTTTACGAGGGTGTTATACTTCGCGACGTGTAATACCCCTCAACACGTCATACTATACAGCACATAGTATCACGTGTCAAGGGGTATTTTTAAAAAATTGTATTTTTTTGTCTCAGATGCCCGTTTTCCGCTTAAATAAGCCCGAAATGGCGCATCGCATTAAGCACGCCGTCCTCATGGATATCGGTCGTGATCCAGTCGGCGGCCTGTTTCGCGGCTTCGGTCGCATTGCCCATGGCAATGGCGGTCCCCGCCGTTTCAAACATTTCCAGGTCGTTGACGCTGTCTCCCACCGCGATCGTATCCTCGGGCGCAATGCCCAGCTTCTCACAGACCAGCTTCAGCCCCACGCCCTTTGAAAGGCCTTTCGGCACCGCTTCGATCACTCCGAGGATCTCGAGAGGCTTGCCCTTGTGCTCGGATGTGAGCAGCAGGTCGGGTGTTACTCCGTGCTCTATGAAATCAAAGTAATCGTCGAGAGTCGCGCGGATCTCTCGGTAATCAGTCATGCCGAGAATGTCGGCCGAGAACTTATTGATCTCGATCCCTTCGGTGTAGCCGCCGATAGTGACCGCGTCATCCTTTAACAGCTCAAAAAGATTAGCTACATAATCGTCGCGGTCAAAGCCCCAGTCCGAAACCCAGTGCTTCTGCGGTCCTTCGAGGACAAACGGCATCTTGCACCTGTTCAGGACATCGACTGTTTTCTTTACCTGCGCCTGCTCGATGATACGGTTGTAAAGTACCTCTCCCTCGAGCTCAACGTAGGCTCCGCAGGCAGCGACCATTCCGTCAAAGCCTATGTCCAGCAGCCATGGCGCCCTTAAGTTTCCTTTCGCCCTTCCGCTGCAGATAAAGGCCAGATGCCCGTTCTCGCGCATCCGGCGCACGGCCTCACGGGCGGAATCCGGCACTACTCTCTTCCAGTCCCAGATCGTGCCGTCAACATCAAAAAATACCAGTTTTCTGTTCATAAATACATCCAAATCTCAGTCCATAAATACTCGGATCAGCTTCTCGAGCTCATCCTGGTCGGACGCTCCCATCAGCTCTCTCGCTGAGTGCATCGCAAGTATCGGAACTCCGATATCCACAGTATACATCGGAAGCCAGGACGAAATGATCGGTCCTAAGGTCCCGCCGCCCGGCATATCCGAATGATTGACGAATTTCTTATACTTTATCTTGTTCTTATCGCAGAGCTGCTGCAGCGAAGCCACAGCCACGGCGTCATAGGAATAACGCTGGTTCGCGCTGAGCTTGAAGGTCACGCCCTCGCCCATATGCATGCAGTTGTTCTGATCGAACTTCTCGGTCTTGGCCGGGTGCAGCGCGTGCGCGACATCCACGGAGAGCAGGAAGCCTTTCTGGATATCATTTTCCAGCTCGATCTCGCTCTGTCCGAGCGCTGAGTAAACGCGCTTTAAAATGCCGTTCAGCAGCATGGAGTCCGCGCCTTGTTTTGTGCCGGATCCGATCTCCTCATTGTCAAAGAGGGCGATCAGGTTCACGCCTTCTTCTACAGTTGTAGTCTTTCCTGCGGTCTTTCCTTTTCCGGCCGGCTTTTTGCTTTCATTGCCGATGCCTTCGACAAGAGCGAAGCAGGAAGTGATGTTATCGAGTCTCGGGCATGAGAGCAGTTCGCCATTCATTCCGACAAACGCAGGCTCCTCGCAGTTGTATACGATCAGGTCAAAATCAAGGATATCCGCGGGCTTCGCTCCGATCTCCTTCGCAAGGAACTCCACGAACCATCCGTCCTTATTCAGCTTATCCGAGAACATCCCGAGCACGGGAAGCATGTCGTTCTGCTTCGTGAGCTCAACGCCCTTATTGACCTCGCGGTTGTAATGGATCGCGAGGTTCGGTATCGTGACTACCGGTCTGTCAAAGTTTACGAGCACCTCCTTCGGCGCATATACATCTTTGCTCTTTAAGAGCACGCGTCCCGCAAGCGAGAGCGGCCTGTCGAGCCATGTATTGAGGATCGGACCTCCGTATACTTCCTCGTTCAAGCGCATATATCCGGCGTTCACCTGCTCGGCCTTCGGCTTCAGATGCAGGCAGGGAAAATCCGTATGCGCCGCCGCGATGTGCACGCCGCGGGAAGTCTTTGCCTTCGGCAGCGTGAATGCGAATATCGCTGTCTTGAACGGGATCACATAGTACTTTCCGCCCTTTTTGAGCTTCCATTCCATCCCCGCCTCAAGTCTCGAAAAGCCCTTTTCCTCAAGGATCTTGCGCGACTCCTCCACGGTATGGTACGGCGAAACCGCCTTTTTGATGAATTCTGCCAGCTTCTTTGCGGACATATCTATACCTCCGAAATCTGTTATTTATTCTTATTCGCAAGCCTGCCGACCATTTGCTCGAAATTGTTCACAGACTCGCGGTTATATTGCTCATAGTCGACCGAAAGCGTTCTTTTGACCTTGCCTTCAAGACAGGCCCTGATGCCCGCTTCGATACCCTCCGTCGAATCCTCGACAAGCAGTCCTCCGTACTTTTCCATAAAGAGCGTGGGTCCGACGATGCGCGTCGAGAAGCAGGGAACTCCGAGGATATCCGCCTCGCAGAGCACCAGCCCGAAGCCCTCATAGATCGAGGAAAGCGCGAAATAATCGCAGCGCTTAAGGAGAGGGAACGGATTCGACATAAACTTGATCACCGTGATCAGGTCCGCGATCGGCGACTTTGCTGCGCGCTCGCAGATCTTCGGGTACTCGGGACCGTACGAGCCGAGGATGATGAGCCTTGCCTTCTCATCGTCCGCAGCCGCGCGCTCAAACGCGTCGATCAGCCTCATCTGGCCCTTTTCGTACGAGAATCTTCCGATATTGATCACGACCTTATACCTGCCGTCGGTGATCTCTTTCAG
>JAFZKM010000286.1 GCA_017553665.1 Lachnospiraceae bacterium | reverse complement strand
GCAGGTTCAAATCCTGTCACTCGGACCAAATTAATAAAAGGAGTACCTAAAAAGGTACTCCTTTTATTAATATAAACAGTAACGGAGAAGTGAAGGGTTTTGAAGGCGAGCGTACCAAGCGATAAGCGTCAGCGCATCGCGCAGGACGCTTTTTCTTCTCGGGTTCGGGGAGCTTCGCTTCGTGCGCTTCATACACTTCGCTCGAGCCTATGCCCATTTTTGCTCTCGTTTTTCAATATACGATACGCACGAGTAAATCCTGAAATAGCTTTGCCCGCTGTGACAGCGATTCACAGCGGGCTTGTTCTTTGTTTATGTATGGAAATCTTGAACGTTCGTAAGGTTGCCTAAATACGAGAATACATTATTGAAAAAACGGCCTACAAATCGAGGTAATCTTTTCTGTATTCCACGCCGAAGTATTCAGCGAGGGTGACCATATCCTCATCTTTGATCGTATTGATCCGCGGGAGGTGAGCGGTGAGCATATAGATCTGTGCTGCCTTTTCGACCGTTTCGATCAAGCCGAAGGTCTCGTCGAGGCTCTTGCCAGCGCCGTAGATGCCGTGGAGCGACCAGATGACCAGTCGGAACTCTTTCATCTTCTCGGCGGTAGCCTCGCCGATCTCGTTAGTACCGCAGAGCATCCACGGAAGGATTCCGACGCCGTCCGGGAAAACGACGATACACTCGGTGCACATCTCCCAGAGGGTATGGGTGAACTTCTTCTCGTCCAGCTCGTGAACGAAGTTCATCGCCAATGTATTGGTGGGGTGAGAATGGATAACGACACGGTTCTCGGGATCGACGGACAGTCTTGCCATATGGCTCATCAAGTGAGCAGGCAGCTCGGAGGTGAACTTGCCGCCGTCGGCATATCCCCACAGCAGTTCGGCGGTGGAGCCGTCCCCAGCGATACGAATGACGCCGAGGTTGTTCTCGGGATCCTTCTCTACATTTTTGAAATACTTGCCCGTGCCGGTAACGATGAAGATCCTGCCGATCAGCGAAGGAGCATGAAAGCCCGTAGGAATCGTTCTGATAACTTTATCTAAATCCAAGTATTCGGCAACTTCTCTGCTGTCGAGCAGATAGCTGATGTTTCCGCCGTTGCGCTCATCCCAGCCGAGACGGTACATATTGGCGGTTGTCGCCATCATTTCTTTTACAAAAGGAGCGGTAAAAATGTCTTTCATGGTGATCCTCCTTATCTTGTCACGATGTCAACCGGCACGTTGAATATCTTTGCTACTTTCAGGATAGTTTCTATATGTCTGCCGGAGGCCGCTGCCATGTGATGGGTGGGGCCTGCCTCAGCCCAGCGATTGTTGAATTCTCTTGCGCCGCAGGTGAAGCGGGTACGCATATTGGTGTCGCCGAAGGTGAAGATAGGCCCTTCCTCATTCACGCCTTCCGCAACGACGAACTTGAAGTGTCCGTCCTTATCCTGTGTGATGCCAAGGTAGGTCACGGGACCAAGGTGCGGATAGAACTGGGTCAGATAACCACCGCCGGTCTTGCCGTGGAACACGGGCACGATCTTCATGGTGGGCTTCTGCGCGCTGATACAGGCGTCGCCTGAGCCGGAGTGACCGATGATGCAGATATCCTCGTTGAAGTCTATCGAGTACATCTCGCTGAGCTGTCCCATGCCGGAGATGGTCTTGAGGATGGACATCGCCATGCTGACCTTGATGTCGCCCTCGACGGCGCAGGCCACGCCCTCCTTGATGAGCATGGAGAACGCGGGGATGAGCATGGAGTCGAGCACTCCCGCCTTGCCCTGAGCGAATCCGTCATAGTGCGAGGCGATGAAAGCGATGTTCTCGTCCTTCACCCACTGCTCAAAGGCTACAACATATCTCGCCATATCCCATACCTTTTCGATCGTGCCGCCGCCCTCGATATCAAAGGTATTGAGGATGTCCTGCGCCTTGCTGCGGATGACTTCTTCGTCGGTGATACCGTCGGCGATCGCCCACATCTTCTCCCAGTCGAACTGCTTGGTGTACAGCCACATTCTGTGATACAGGTTGGTCTCGTCGATATACAAGTCCATCATGCCGGGATAGGGTCTGCCGATCTGGGCGAGGTTGGTGTCGCGGAAGCGTCTGCGCACCTGAGCCGCTTTGCACCAGTCAGCTATCTCTTTATCCACTTCGGGGTCGCCGCCCTCGACAACGCCGGTGATAACGGCGTGGCGTTTACCTGCTCTCTCTAAATCTGCTACCATCTCGCCGACTGCTCCGCAGGCGTAGAGCTCGCCCAGCCATGTGGCGGTATCGGTTTCGGCATAGTCGGGAGCCTTCTTCTTCTGGAGGTTTACCAGCACGACGGGAACGTCGAGGTCGCGTACCGCCGGGAGCATATTGTAGGAGGTCGCGTAGGTCAGGAGCTGGAGGATGACCAGATCAACGTCAGCGGCGCGGAACTTGTCTCCGGCCTTCATGGCGAGCTCCTTCGTGGTAACGATGCCTCCGTCGATCAGCTCGACGGTATCGGGAATACGCATTTTAAAGTCAGCGTACTGCGCCTCGAACTCCGGCACAAGGCTCGGGAACTGCGGAAGATACGCGCCCAGCGCGATGGAGAATACGCCTATCCTTGCTTTTGTTTCGACTAACATGATGATCCCTCCATTTGTATTTTCAGATTACCCAGCGCGGTCGCTTCGATCGGCAGGGCGATCACTTTTTTGCCTGTTGCTTCTTCGGTCAGCTGATTGAGAAAAACATTCTTCGCTCCGCCTCCGACGATATATATCCTGTCGTAATGTTTACCTGTGTTATGCTGTAATTCTTCTATCGCGTTCATATAGCTGAGCGCTAAGGAACGGTACGCGCAGCGGAAGTAGTCGCCGGTCGTCTGCGGCTTCATCGACAGAGCGTTATCGAATGCCTCTTTCATGCTCTCGGGAGCGAGGAAGCTATTCGCGTTCGCGTCGACTGTCTGATCAAAGCGGCTTACCATCGCTTCACTTACGATGTCAGAGAAATCTCTATCGGGGCACAACTCCGCGCGCAGGCGGTTGATGAGCCACATCCCCATGATGTTCTTCTGATAGCGGTTGTATCCGACGCCGCCCTCGTTCGACCAGTTAGAAAGCTCGCTCGCGGTATTGGTGATCGCTTTGTCGGTCTTGACGCCGAGCAGCGACCATGTTCCGGAGGAAATGTATGGGTGATTCCCTTCCATCCCGATACCCTCGACCGCGGAGGCTGTGTCGTGAGAGGCGCAGAGGACGCATTTGATCCCCTCGTATTCGCCGATGACCGTACCGGGCTTTTGGAGCTTTTGGAAAAGATGT
>JAFZKM010000285.1 GCA_017553665.1 Lachnospiraceae bacterium | reverse complement strand
GTTACCAAAAGAACCGTCCCCTTGGCCCAGCCTTGGATCATATTATATCATTTAAAATTACAGTTGTATATCTTCTCGGCCATTTTCGCCGTTCCGAAATCCACGATCACCCACCCCGTAAGCTCCGGCGTAAAGTCCGAAAGAAGCTTCGCGTTCAGTTTCTTCGCGGTTCCGTAGGGATGTCCGTAAGTGATGTCGCCGTTAGTCGAAAGGAAATTGACAAGCAGCTGGCGTCTTCCTTTTTCACCCTTTACATAACCGAGGCCTTTCAAAAAAGCCTCCCATTTGTCGCCGGCATTGTACTTAAACCTGTCCTGTACAACAAGCTCATAAGGGCCGTTTCGGATCGATTCCGCGGCAAGCGCCGTATTTTCCCTGTTGTTCTGTTCCTTCCAGATATAGCTGATGCCGGACGCGGTCTTTAAATTCAGCGCGTCCGAATACCTGCGCATCAGAACGATCTTTCCGCGGGCCTGTCCTACCGTCGGAATGTTATCCGTGAGGAGCCAGTATTTCGGATCCTTATCGATATATGTCTTAACAAGAGTCTGGAAATCGGAGATGCTCTCATCTCCGTGATCCTGCTTTATCGCGAAAACAATGAACTCTGTGGGATGTTCGTCAAGGAACGCGTAGCACTCCTCAAGTACCGAACTGAGCATCAGATTGCCCGACCAGGGCATCAGCCCGTTCCTGCACGCGGCGAACCCGTGTACCAGACGCAGTCCGTCATCACCTGCTTCCAGCCTGATATCAAGATATCTGAAACCCTTTTGGAGCTGACTGCCGATATCAAAGCCCTGACACTTTGAGAAGAAAGGAAGCGATGCGTAATAGCTGGCGCTGTCATGCGTTCCGGGCAGTATCACGTCGCTGATGTATTTCTCATTATCAAGGCCCTTCATCCAGGATTCCGAGCCGGCAACAGGCGTTTTGTCCGTTTTTTCAAAAAGGGGTATCACCGTCAGAATGATCGCCGCCGCAAGAATGACAGCGATCAACCCTGCGGGAATACCCACTATGATCCGTATATTTTTCTTAGTCAATTTATTCATCCCAGTTATGATATACATTCTGCACGTCGTCGTCCTCATCGAGGAGGTCAAGCGTACGTGTGATCATCTTGATATCGTTCTCATCCTTGAGTTCTACCCAGGTCTGAGGGATCATCGTAACTTCTGCCTCGAGCATAGGGATGTTCTGAGCCTCAAGAGCTTCACGAACGGTCTCGAAATCGTCGGGAGCGGTAATGATCTCATAAGAATCCTCTTCGTCCGCAAAATCCTCTGCGCCTGCGTCGAGAGCCATCATCATGAGCTCATCGGGATCTGCCTCATACTCTTCCTTATCAATGATGATGCGGCCCTTCTCATCGAACATGTAGCTTACGCAGCCCTGTGTTCCGACATTGCCGTTGCCCTTTGTAAACGCGTTGCGCACGTTGGCAGCCGTACGGTTCTTGTTGTCGGTAAGCGCAACAACGATGATAGCTGTTCCGCTCGGACCGTAGCCCTCGTAAACAACCTTCTCGTAGTTAACCGCGCCTACATCGCCCGCTGCCTTCTTGATGCTGCGCTCGATGGTATCGTTGGTCATGTTGTTGGCCTTTGCCTTAGCAACAACAGCCTTCAGTCTGCTGTTATTGTTGACATCGGGTCCGCCCTCCTTTACGGCTACGGCGATCTCTCGTCCGAGCTGCGTAAAGATACGGCCCTTTGCTGCGTCGTTCTTTTCTTTCTTGTGCTTGATGTTCGCAAATTTTGAATGTCCTGACATAAAAAATTATTCCTCCTAAAAAATACACATCATTTTATCACTATAGAGCCGTTAAATCAAGAGGGTCATGCCCTGGCGTCCGCAATGATCCTGCGCAGTCTCGCGATCACATGCTCGGTGTCCTCAACGGACTTTATCGCGCACATTATCGTATCGTCGCCGGCGATCGAGCCCACAACTCCTTCAAGCCTCAGCGAATCAAGCGCGGCGGCCACAGCCATCGCCATACCCGAAACGGTCTTGATCACGAGGATGTTCTGCGCCATGTCCATAGATACAAGTCCGTCGCACAGCACGCGTATGTACTTGTCCGAGCTCTGCGCGGAACCCTCGTTCTTGATCAGCGCGTACTTCTGCCTTCCGCTCTCGATCGTAACCTTTGTAAGGCCAAGCTCGCGGATGTCACGCGAGATCGTAGCCTGGGTAACCTTAAACCCGGCAGCGTTCAGCTTTGCCGCGAGATCCTCCTGAGTCTCAATATCGTTCTTTTCGATCAGTTCAATGATCTTGCTCTGTCTTCCACTCTTCATTCTTAAAAAACCCCATCCTTCTGTTCTTTATACGTTACAGTTTATTTTTCCTCTCCGAGCTTCATATACAGAAGCTTGAAGAAGTCCTTATCCATAAATCTCACGAGCTTAACCCTTCGTCCGGAGCCTTTCACGAATACGCGGTCCCCGTTAAAGAGTTTTACCGCTTCCTGGCCATCGACGGTCAATACTGCGTTGCCCTGGTTCTTGACGCGAGACAGGTCCATCATGATATCGATCCTGTCCGAAAATGAAACCACAACGCTCCTCATCGAAAGCGAATGCGGGCAGATCGGCGTGATCACCATCAGCTGCGCCTCGGGCGTAACGATCGGACCGCCTGCCGAAAGATTATATCCCGTCGAACCCGTAGGCGTCGAAACAATGACTCCGTCTCCGAAATAGGAATTGACAAGCGACTTGTTTACCCTGACATCGGTTGTGATCATACCCGAATATCCCATACGGTTGATCACAACATCGTTAAACGCGATAAACTCGAAATGCTCGGTGCTTTCCTTTTTGCTCTTCGCTCCGGTCTTTTTTTCACGGCCTCCCGCGCTCTCGTAATAGGCTTCTCCGCGCTCAACACCTGCCTCGAGCATCACGCGCGTTTCAAGATAATACTCGTCCGAGACCAACGCAGCCAGAGCTTTGTCGATCTCATTCTTCTCAACCGATGAAAGGAAGCCTAGATGACCGAGATTTATTCCGACCACGGTCACCGTGCGCTTTTTTACCGCGCGCACCGCTTCGATTATCGTGCCGTCGCCTCCGAGCACGATAAGACATTCATATTTCTCATCGATATCGTTCGTAACGGCCGCGCCCAGTTCCTCAAGCCTTTTGCGCACAATGCGCGTATATTTGAGGTCCGGATCCTTAACCTTATTGGTTACTATGCAGAAGCTTTTCATATTGAGTTATGTGCCTCCGACACCGTATTCCTTATCAAATCGAGGATTTCCCCGGGAAGCGCCGAAGCTGTCTGGATCTCGCCGTCCCCGTCGTTCTCCCGCATTTCTCCGGTGATATCCGCCACGCCCTTATTCCTCATGTACGCGAGATACTCGATATTGCCCTCGGGTCCCCTGATCGGTGAAAAATCAAGGTCGATCAGCTCAAATCCGAGGCTGAGCGCATACGCGAGAACATTCTCGCAGACCTGCTCATGTATCTTCGGGTCTCTTACAACGCCTTTTTTGCCGACCTGCTCGCGGCCCGCCTCAAACTGGGGCTTGATCAGGCAGACTATTTCAGCGTTCTCCTTCATCAGGTTCCGGACCGGCGCGAGTACCTTCGTAAGCGATATGAACGCGACATCGATCGAAACAAAATCAACCTTCTCGCCGATATCCTCCGGAGTCACATACCTGATATTGGTCTGCTCCATCGATACAACGCGCTCATCAGAACGGAGCTTCCACGCGAGCTGGTTCGTTCCGACATCGACCGCGAAAACCTTTACGGCGCCGTTTTGCAGCATGCAGTCGGTAAAGCCGCCCGTGGACGAACCCACATCCATGCATACGCAGCCTGTAAGGTCGATCCCGTGCTTCTCCACAGCCTTCTCAAGCTTGTAGCCGCCGCGGCTGACGTACTTCATCTGCACGCCCTTGAGCTCGATCTCGCAGGTATCGGGAAACATCGCTCCGGCCTTGTCCTCACGCTGTCCGTTGACAAAGACATTGCCGGTCATGATGATCGCCTTGGCCTTCTCTCTCGAGTCGGCCAGGCGTCTGTTAACTAATAAAACGTCAAGTCTTTCTTTTGATTCTTTTGCCATATCCACCGAAAAACCGTTTATTATTTTATCTGCTCTGCCACAGCACCTGCAACAGCGGCTATCAGCTCGTCGATCTTCGAAGCGTCCTTACCTCCGGCCTGAGCCATATTGGGACGTCCTCCGCCGCCTCCCTGTACGATGGGAGCGAGCTTCTTGATCAGGTTGCCCGCGTGAGCTCCCTTTGCCATAACGTCATCGGAAGCCTTAGCGACAAGATTTGCCTTTCCGTCGGTATCCGAAGCAAGAACGATGATGCCGCCGCCGAGCTTCTCGGCAAGTCCGTCCGCCAGATCACGGAGCGCGTTCATGTCAACGCCCGGAACCTTAGCCGCGAGTACCTTTACTCCGTTAACCTCGACAACATTGTTCATAACATCGCCTACGGCGTCCTTCGCTGCCTTTGCCTTCAGCGACTCGATCTCAGCCTGAAGGGCCTTATTGTCTGCCTGAAGATGAGCTATCTTCTCCGCAAGTCCCGAAGGCTGTGTCTTTGCAGCAGCGGCAGCCTCAAGAAGCTGCTTTTCGATGTTGCGGTAATACTCAATAACATTCGCGCCGGTAATGGCCTCAATACGGCGTACACCCGCAGCTACGGCCGATTCCGAAACGATCTTGAAATTGCCGATAAGACCTGTGTGGGCAACATGTGTACCGCCGCAGAGTTCCTTCGAGAAATCACCCATCGATACAACTCTTACCTCGGCTCCGTACTTCTCACCGAACAGAGCCATTGCGCCTGTCTTCTTTGCCTCTTCGATGCTCATTACATCAGTCTTTACGGCCAGGTCTTCTTCTATCTTGTTGTTGACGATCTCCTCAACACGGGCCAGTTCCTTCGCGGTCATGGCTTTGCCGTATGAGAAGTCGAATCTGGTACGCTCGGTATCCTGATACGAACCCTGCTGATGAGCCTCGTGTCCGATAACCTCCTGCAGAGCAGCCTGAAGAAGGTGTGTCGCCGAATGGTTGCGGCAGGTGCTCGCGCGCTTGCCCGCGTCTACCATCAGAGTCGCCTTCTGGCCCTTCATGATCGAACCTGACTCTACAACTCCGATATGTCCGATCCTGCCGCCCGGAAGTTTCACTGTCTCGGTAACATCCATGGTTCCGGTCGCGGTCCTGATAACACCTGTATCGCCCTTCTGTCCGCCCATCGTAGCGTAGAAAGGAGTCTTAGCCACGATAACGGTAGCGGTCTTTCCTTCACCAACGCTGTCGGTCAGGGCGTTTTCATCTGCCATGGCGAGGATCTCTTCCTCTCCCGTAAGCCTGTCATAGCCGACAAACTCACTTACGATCGCAGCATCAAGATCGTCAAAGATCGAAGCAGTATTCTTCTGCGCGAAAGAGCTGCCCGCGCGCGCGGTCTCCTTCTGCTGCTCCATGGCAGCCTTAAAGCCTTCCTCGTCTACCGTGAGGCCTTCCTCGCCTGCCATCTCAACGGTCAGCTCAAGCGGGAATCCGAAGGTATCATAGAGATAGAAAGCGTCCTTACCGTCGATGACGGTCTTACCCTCGCTGCGGCGGTCAAGGATCTTCTTGAATTCCTTCATGCCGTTCTCAAGGGTGGACTCGAAACGCTCGATCTCCTTGGTCAGCTCCGATACGATAAAATCGCGGTTCCTGATCAGGTTCGGATATGCTTCGCTGTAAACAACATTTACATAAATGAGAGCGCACTCAATGATCTGCTCCTTTGTCATGCCAAGCATTCTCGCATGACGTACTGCACGGCGGATCAGTCGGCGAAGGACATAGCCTGCGCCGGTGTTGCCGGGTGTAAGTCTCGCCTCATCGCCGATCAGCATAACGCCGGTACGGGTGTGGTCGGCAAGGATACGCATCGAACGGGTAAGCTTCTCGTCCTCTCCGTACTTCTTTCCCGAGCATTTCTCGATATGCGCGATAACGGGCGCATGAACGTCTGTCTTATATACATCGTCAATGCCGTTAAGGAACGCGAGGTTTCTCTCAAGTCCCCAGCCGGTGTCAACGTTCTTCTTCGCAAGAGGCGTAAGCGTGCCGTCCTGATGCTTCTCGTACTGCATGAATACGTCGTTGCCGATCTCGGTATACTTACCGCAATGGCAGCCGGGTCCGCAGTTCGGTCCGCAGTCCGGAACATCCTTTACATAGAACATCTCAGAGTCGGGTCCGCAGGGTCCGAACTCAAGTCCCCACCAGTTGTCCTCAGCGGGAAGATAGAAAATGTTCTCGGGCTTGAAGCCTGACTTGATACGGCACTGAGCGCCTTCCTCATCACGGGGAGCGTTCTCGTCGCCCGCGAATACGGTAGCGGCAAGATGGTCTCGGTCAAAACCGAAGACCTCCGTAAGAAGCTCATAGCTCCACTTGCAGCGGTCCTCCTTAAAGTAATCTCCGAGGCTCCAGCTGCCCATCATCTCAAAGAAGGTGCCGTGGCTCTTATCGCCTACAGAGTCGATATCGTTTGTACGAACGCATCCCTGAACGTTGCAGAGACGTGTTCCCATGGGATGCTTCTTGCCCAGCAGATAAGGCATAAGGGGCTGCATACCCGCAACATTAAAAAGAACGCCGGTAGATCCGTCCGAAACGAGCGAAACCGCTCCGCAGTCAACATGTCCGCGATCGATGTAGAACTTCTTCCAGGCGTTTCTGAGTTCGTTTGAAGTAAACTGTTTCATTTTGAATAAATCTCCTAAAAAATCGTAATGCACGGCCTTTGCACAGACCAACTCTCATTATATCCCAGCGCGTGCGCCTTTTCAAGGAAAATATACATTTTTTATGCATATATTCATCATTTAAGCAACAAGACCACGGGGACGGTTCTTTT
>JAFZKM010000284.1 GCA_017553665.1 Lachnospiraceae bacterium | reverse complement strand
GCCGCAAGCCGGATCTTACGTATTTCCTGTTTACCGACGCGCTTCGCAAGGACAGGGACGGATTTGACCCCGAATCGTTCGATCTGGCAGGCTACGGTCTGTACGGAGCCCGCGAGGTTTACGGATTTAAGGCCGAGGATGAGCGTTACAGCGAGCTCTGGAACGGCACCTATGTCGCGTTTGACGAGAACGAGAAATGCATTTTCTATAAGGATATTGACGGAGTCATGCACAGGTTTGATTACGGTAATCTCAGTGATGTGACGGAATAGAGAGGGTTTGCGATGTCAAAAGGGACCAATCAGAAGTTTAAGTTTACTTACCTCATGCAGATAATGCTCGAAAAGACGGACGACGAGCATGCTCTTACGATGCCCCAGATCATGGAGGAGCTCGAGAAGCATGACGTGACCGCCGAGCGGAAGAGCATTTACACCGATTTCCAGGACATGACCGATAAGTTCGGGATCGAGATCATCAAGGAGAAGGTCGGGCGCGAGACATATTATCATGTCGGGACCCGCGAATTCGAGCTGGCCGAGGTAAAGCTTCTGATCGACGCGATACAGTCGTCGAAGTTCATTTCCGAACGCAAATCGAGGGAGCTGATCAAGAAGATCAAGGGCTTCGTGAGCGTGTATCAGGCAAATCAGCTCCAGCGCCAGGTCTTTGTGCAGGGCCGCATCAAGACCATGAACGAGAGCATTTACTACAGCGTCGACGAGATCCACAACGCGATCGCACACAACAGGAAGATACGCTTCAAGTATTTCCACTGGCAGCCCGACAAATCGCAGTACATCCTGCACGGCGGCGATTATTTCGTGGTGAGCCCGTGGGCATTGACCTGGGATGACGAGTATTACTATCTGGTCGCTTTTGACGATTTCAGCAGGAACTGCAAGCATTACCGCGTGGACAAGATGATCAGGCCCGAGATGATCGACGAGAAGCGCGAGGGCGAGGAAGAGTTTAAAGACCTCGACATGGCCGAGTATTCGAAGGCTGCGTTCGGTATGTACGGCGGCAACAAAAAGAGAGTTAAGATCCGGTTCCACAACAAGATGAGCGGCGTGTTCATAGACAGATTCGGAAAGGACATAACGTTCATCCCGATCGACGAGAAGCACAGCGAGCTCAATGTGGACGTATTCGTAAGTCCGCAGTTCTACGGGTGGATCTTCGGCCTCGGCAAGGACGTGAAGATCGTAAGTCCCCCGGAGGTCGTGGAAGAGATAAAAGACGCAGCTAAGAAGTTCCTGGAGAACATGGAGGGAGATAAATGAACCTTAAGACCGCATACGAACCTTATTTCAAGATCGGCGCAGCCATTTCCCGCCGCAATCTCTATACGCCCGCGCAGATGAAGTTCCTCTGCGCGCAGTTTAACAGCTTCACCTGCGAGAACGATACAAAGCCGGAGTTCTTCCTCGACAAAGAAGCGAACAAGGACGATCCGGAGAAATACGATACGGCGCCCGCGCTGACATTTGAGAACGCGGTGCCCTATCTGGAATTCGCGAAGAAGAACGGCATAGCGATGCGCGGCCACACGCTCGTATGGCACAACCAGACGCCGAAGTGGTTCTTCTGCGAGCATTATAACGAGTGCTTCCCCTTCGCTGACAGGGAGAAGATATTAAAGCGCCTGGAGAGCTATATCCACGGCGTGCTGGATTTTGTCCAGACCAATTATCCCGGAGTCATCTACGCGTGGGATGTGGTGAACGAGGCAGTGAACGACGGCGCGTTCAGGAAGTCGCTCTGGACACAGACGGTCGGCGACGACTACGTGCTGAAGGCCTTTGAATTCGCGCGCAAATACGCGGCACCCGGGACTCTGCTCTTTTACAACGATTATGAGACCATGATCGAGTGGAAGAGGGATTTCATCATTGAGAATATCCTGAAGCCCCTGAAGGAAAAGGGCCTGATCGACGGCATGGGAATGCAGTCGCATCTGCTGATGAAGGAACCCGACCTTGAGGTTTACCGAACGGCCCTTCATATGTTCGGTGCGCTCGGGCTGAAGATCCATGTGACCGAGCTCGATATGCACAACGCGGACCCTTCGGAGGAGTCGATGCGCGCGCTTGCGGAGCGTTACCGTGAGCTGTTTGAGATATATATTGACGCGAAGAAGACGGGCAAAGCCGATATTGGCTGTGTAACGTTCTGGAACTTAAGAGACGAGGACAGCTGGCTTTCGGGCTTCAGGAGGGAGCCCAGCTACCCTCTGCTGTTCAAAGGCAAATGCGAGGCAAAAGAGGCTTACTATGCTGTACTTGAGGCAGCAGTGCCGAAGGACGCGGTCGATAAATGGGAACCCGGCTATACCGACGAGGAATTCGTTCCTACAGGCATGCCGAAGCGCGAGATGAACATTTTCCGCAGGAATATCTGGGAAGACGGAGAGTACGACTACCCCGCCGCGTACGGATTTACGCCGAATCTCTTCGCGTATCTGCACACGGACGATGAGAAGAGGGACTGCATGCTCGTGGTGCCCGGCGGCGGATACTGCATGCTCACGCCTCACGAGGGAGAACTGGCCGCGAAAGAGTTTTACGACAGGGGCATGAACGCATTCGTGCTCTGTTACACCACGGATATCACGATGTCGGTACCGCTGAAGGACCGGCCTTTAAAGGATGTGTCGAGGGCTGTCAGATGGATCAGAAAGCACGCGGAAGAGAACAATGTCGATGGGAAGAAGCTCTTTATCTGCGGCTTCTCGGCGGGCGCGCATGTGTGCGGAAGCCTTGCGGTGCATTTTGATGATGTGAAGGATGACAATCCTGATTACGCCGGTATTTCGAACAGACCTGACGGCGTGATCCTTTCATACCCGGTGATCACGACCGGAGAATATACGCATAAGGACTCTGTCCGCGCTCTGCTCGGACCGGAGCCGGCAGCAGAGGAGATGGAGTATTACTCGCTCGAGAAGCAGGTAAAGGAGGATACGCCGCCGTGCTTCTTATGGCAGACCGAGACAGATATGCTCGTGCCGGTGGAGAACACCTACCTGTTCGCGATGGCGCTCAGGAAGAAGAAGGTGCCCTTCGCGCACTATGTATTCCCTGCCGGATTCCATGGCCTCTCCGTAGCCAATAAAGCCTTTTTCCAAGGCTGGTCGGGCGGCGGCTATACGATGGAACAGACAATGCGCGCTGCCTTCGCGGTGAAGGAAGGCAGGGGCGTGAACGTATCGGAAAAGCGCCGGGAAGAGCTGATCGAGCAGTTCTTCAGCGGCAAAGAGATGTCCATGTTCGGCCTGGACATGAGCCTGAAGGAGGACGCCGGGCTCTGGACGGATCTGGCATGGGCATGGATGAAGAGGATCTGATGCATTAAATTAGGGATTCAATGCCTTCGATACTCTGACAATCGTTGAAAACACTGAATGTCTTCAGGGTTTTGGCGAGCGCCGCGTCGAGTTTTTTCGTCCTGCGGACGCCGGGCTCCCACCAGAGGCCCTTTACGCGGAGAACCTTCTCCTTTCGGTCGGCCGCGGTGTCGATACGTCCCACAAAACGGTCACCGTAGAGGATCGGAAGCGTATAATAGCCGTATTTGCGCTTGACAGCGGGAGTGTAGATTTCCCAGGAGTATTGAAAATCCCACAGCGCGAGGATCAGAGCCTTGTCCCAGAACAGCGGGTCGAGCGGCGCGATAAAGGCCATGCGGGGTTTCAGATCGGCGCTGCCATCGAGGATGCTCCGCATCAGGGCGTCATCCTCCGCGCGGTAGTAGAACGGCGTCTTTATGCCTTCGACCGCAACGGGGCGGATCAGGCCGTCTGCGGTGAGCTTCGCGAGGATCTGCTTACGCTTTTCGGCATTTAAATAAAGCCCGAGAAACGCGGTACTGTTCTTGTCCCAGAGGAGGCCTACGGCGCCGATGCGGCGAAGCACGCGCCATGCCGTGAAGCTGTCCTCGTCTTTGCACGGGTTCTCTGCTTCCAGAATGGAGGCGGGCAGGTAGTTCTTCGCGAGGTCATAGTATTTGCGGCTGCCCTGTTTATGATGGATGACCAGCACTCCGTCGGTATACAGCTGCTCAAGGACCGAGCGCGCGGCGGGAGAGGGCTTGTGCCAGTTGCCGCTCCAGTGCATCGAGGAGTGCCAGAAGATCTCGCCCTCGATAGGAAGCGAGTCGCTGCACACCGGACCGTTTTTGCTGATGTAGTCTATTGCCTGTTCTTTGAGCTCTTCGAGGCCCTCAAAGGTTTCGCCGAGCTGCATGCTCTTTTCTCTGTATGAGGAGAAGTAAGGCCAGTCTTCGGCGGGCCAGATGGACAGCTCCTTATCGGCATAATCGATGAGTTTGCGGTCTTTGTACAGGAGGTCCCGGAGCATCGATTTCTTAAAGCCCTTCACGCGGGCCTGAAGCGTCAGCTCAGCATTCTTCCCGCAGACATCCACCGGGTCATACTGGATGCACCCGGCCTGACGGACGTACGCGTACGCGCCGTCCTTCCCGATAAAACGATGATCCCCGATCAGGCCCTGCTTCGCGAGGATAAAGCGGCAGGCCTGTTGTTTTGAAATATTTATCATGCGCACTCCCCATTTTTCATAAATCATACCTGAATTCAATGATACAACGATGAAATCCTTTCGGCAATATAGTATACTCAAGGAGTGCTTTATAGTGTATGATAAAGGGGCAGCAGATTGGAAGGATGAGGAATAAGGAAAGGGGTTTACATGGAAAAGTCGAAGGTTTATTTTACGGATTTCAGGACCGCGCTGGGAGTGAGCCTGACCGCGAAACTGCAGAAACTGATAAAGATGGCGGGGATAGGCTCCATTGACATGAACGGAAAGTTCGTGGCCATCAAGATGCACTTCGGAGAGCTCGGAAATCTGGCGTATCTGAGGCCCAACTACGCGAAGGCCGTGGCTGATGTGGTGAAGGAGGGCGGCGGACTGCCGTTCCTGACCGACTGCAATACACTTTATCCGGGCAGCCGCAAGCATGCGTTGGAGCATCTGGACTGCGCGAATATCAACGGATTCAATACCGTGACCACCGGATGTCAGATCATTATCGCTGACGGCCTTAGGGGCACGGATGACATAGTAGTGCCGGTTCCGAACGGCGAGTACTGCAAGGAAGCTTATATCGGACGCGCAGTGATGGACGCGGACATATTCATTTCGCTCAGCCATTTCAAGGGCCACGAGCAGGCAGGCTTCGGCGGTGCGATAAAGAACATCGGCATGGGCTGCGGAAGCCGCGCGGGCAAGATGCAGCAGCACAACAGCGGACATCCGCATGTGATCACCGAGATGTGCAGAGGCTGCCGCAGATGCGCGAAGGAATGCGGTTCGGACGCGATCAGTTACGACGGTGGCAAAGCATGGATCGATCCCGCGAAATGTAAAGGCTGCGGACGCTGCATAGGCGCCTGCGCATTTGACGCGATCGAGAATGACAACTGGGACGCACCTCAGATGCTCGGAAGGAAAATGGCCGAATATACGGCTGCTGTTATCAGCGGGAGACCGAATTTCCACATCAGTCTGATAACCGATGTTTCACCGAACTGTGACTGTCACGGTGAGAATGACGCGCCGATCCTTCCCGACATCGGAATGCTGGCTTCGTTCGATCCGGTCGCGCTCGATCAGGCCTGCGTGGACCTCTGTCAGCATGCGGAACCGATCCGCAACAGCCAGCTCGGCGACAATATGGCGAAGCCGCATTTCCACGATCACGGCGACGTATGGCACAACAGCAATCCCAATGTTTCCTGGGCGGAGACCCTCGAGCATGCGGAGAAGATAGGCATCGGCACACGCGAATACGAGCTGATAAAGATGAAATAATCAGGAGGCAGATATGATCAAGGATCTGGTACGTAAGAACAGAAGCTACCGCGGCTATGATGAGAGCCGGAAGGTGACGGAAGGAGAGCTGAGAGAACTGGTCGATACAGCGAGGATCGCGGGCTCAGCGGCGAATCTCCAGCCGCTAAAATACAGGCTTGTATACACCGATACGGAAGTAGCGAAGCTCAACGGGATCACCCGCTGGGGAAAGATGCTGAAGGAGATCGAACTGCCCCATAAGGACATGTACCCGACCGCGTATATCGTGATCTGCGTGGACACCGAGATCACGAAGAACCCTGACGGGGCGGCAACCGACATCGGAATCGCTGCACAGACCATGCTCCTTGCGGCAACGGAGCAGGGACTTGGCGGCTGCATGATCGGAAACTATGAGAAGGCGCAGGCAGCGGAAGCTTTGGGACTGGCGGAGAGGTACGTGCCTCAGCTGATCGTGGCATTCGGAAAGCCCGCGGAGACCGTGGTGCTCGTGGACGCAGGAGAGGACGGAAGCGTGAAGTATTACCGTGACGCGAACGATGTGCACTACGTGCCGAAGCGTAAGCTGGAGGATATTATCATATGACGATAAAAGAAGCCATCAGAGAAAGACACTCTGTGAGACAGTATAAGAATATTGCTATCAAGGCCGAAGACAGAGAACGGCTCGAGGCCTTGATCAAAGAGTGCAACGCAGAGAGCGGACTGCACCTGCAGCTGATCTGCGACGAGCCGGAATGCTTTGACACGCTGTTCGCGCACTACGGAAAGTTTACGAACGCAAAGAACTACATCGCGATAGTAGGACCTAAATCAAAGGATGATCTGGACGAACTCGGCGGATATTACGGAGAGCGGATCGTGCTCGAGGCGCAGATGCTCGGCCTGAACACCTGCTGGGTGGCAGGCTCCTACGGCAAAGGCAAATGTAAGGCAGCAGTCGCCGAAGACGAGAAGCTGGTATGCGTGATTTCGATCGGATACGGCGAAAAAACGGGCTCCGCGCACAAGTCGAAGTCCGTTGACAAACTCTGTAATGTACCCGAGTCCGCAAGACCGGACTGGTTCAAAGAAGGCTTAGAGGCCGCCCTTCTGGCACCGACAGCTATAAACCAGCAGAGATTCCTCATATCGCTCGAGGGCGATACACCCGTGATCACGGCAAAACTGGGACCGATGACCAAGATCGATCTGGGGATCGTGAAATATAACTTTGAGGCTGCGTCGGGCCATAAATGTAAATGATAAGATAAAAGAAATGAGCCGATCATGTCGGCTCATTTTGCTTATCTTACATGTATATGGCACATCTTCATCGCCTCAAGCGCAGTGTTGTGCGAGGCGGGAGTGACGCCTGCGCAGCCGGCGGCGTCCACCCAGATCG
>JAFZKM010000283.1 GCA_017553665.1 Lachnospiraceae bacterium | reverse complement strand
GTTCTCGAGATATCCGAGGAAGTCGGCTTCAGGAGCGTTTCGAGCTTCAACAGGCATTTTGCCGACATCACGGGAACAAGTCCTCTCAAATGGCGCAAGCAGATGTCATTCATTGAGAACAAATCTGTGCTCAAATACACCGGCTGGATGGTCCCCGAAAAATAAAACCGTGTCTGCTGCTTCTTTTCAAATCGCGGCAAATGTGGTAATTTATTACTGCATCCCTAGCGCGGCGGGGACAACTTCCGCGCTAAATCCGGACAGGATGCCTTATACGGATCTGTCATGAATTTATATATCTCAGGAATATCGGGCACCGGCATGGGCCCGCTCGCATTAATGGCAAAAGCCGCAGGACATACAGTCTTCGGCTCCGACCGCGCGAAGGGAGCGATCGCTCCCGAGCTTGAAGCCGCCGGCATAGAGTATTTTACCGGCGACCAGGACGGTACATATCTCAGCGAAAAGATCGAAGAAACAGGCATTGACTGGTTCATCTACACCTCTGCTCTTCCCGCGGATCATCCCGAGCTGCTGCTCGCAAAAGAAAAAGGCATCCGCGCCACCAAGCGCGACGCTCTGATAGCGGAGCTGGTCGGATCGCTCGGACTCAAAATGACCGCTGTTGCCGGCACTCATGGCAAGACCACTACTACTTCGATGCTGGTCTGGGCTGTACGCAGCCTTACGGACAAAGACGGCGCCCCCCTGCTGCCCTCATCGTATCTGGTCGGCACCACGCTCGGCTTCGCGCCTTCGGGCTCTTACAAAAAAAATGACCGCTTCTTCATTTACGAAGCGGACGAATACGATCGCAATTTCCTGCACTTTTATCCCTGGCTCGCGCTGATCACCTTCGTGTCCTACGATCATCCGGATATCTATCCGACGGTTGAGGATTATGAAAAGGCTTTCGAGCAGTTCGAGTCACAGAGTGAGAACATCATCTTCGGCGCAGCCGATGCGGATCCCCGCATCACGCTCTCGGGCGCGGCCCGCAGGGAGGACGCGACGACCGCTTTTCATGCGATCAAAAAAATGCTCGAGGCATGCAGGGAAAGCTTCCCGGATGACGCAAAATACGATGTCCCCGATGAAAGGATCATAGAGATACTCAATGCCTTCCCCGGTGTCGGAAGACGTTTTGAGCGCATATCCGACGGAGTATATTCGGATTACGCGCATCATCCCGAGGAGGTCGCCGTGACCATCTCAATGGCGCGCGAAGAAGCCGGGAAAACGGGAAAGAAAGGTGTAGTCGCCGTATACCAGCCCCATCAGAACACCCGTCAGCATGAGGTCCGTCACCAATACCCCGCTGCCTTTGACGGCGTCGGGAAACTGTACTGGCTTCCGACTTATCTTACCCGCGAGAATGAATCGCTCGCGATCCTTACGCCGGAAGATTTCATCAAAGATCTGAACGTTAAAGACAGGGCCGTCGCCGCGGAACCGGACGATAAGCTCGCCGCGGAACTCAGAAGACTGCAGAGCGAAGGATATCTTATCCTTCTGATGACCGCAGGGCCCGCGGATACGTGGCTGAGAAAAGTATTTAATTAAAAACATGGCCGCCCCGTGACTCAACTCACGGGGTGGCCTTTTGACGGCTTCGTATCACGCTTTAGAATATTCATCAATAAGTCTCAGCTCATCAGCCGAAAACTCCGTATTCTGCACAGCCTTGATATTATCGAGTATCTGTGAGGGTTTCGACGCGCCTGCCAGAACGCTCGTGACCGCGCCGTCATGAAGGAGCCACGCAAGAGCCATCTCGGCCAGAGTCTGGCCGCGCGACGCCGCCAGATCGTTGAGCTTCCTGATCGAATCAAGCTTCTCTCCCGTCACATCCGACTCACGCAGGAAGCGTCCGTCTGTCTTTATCCTGCTGTCCGCGGGAATGCCGTTAAGATATCTGTCCGTCAGCTTTCCCTGAGCCAGCGGTGAGAAACAGATAACGCCCTTCCCAAGCTTCTCGGACGTATCTTTGAGACCGTTGTTCTCTACTGTCCTGTTCAATATATTGTAGCAGTTCTGATTGATGATGATCGGAGCATGCAGCTCATCGAGGATCGCCGAAGCCTTCTCAAGAGTAGGACCGTCATAGTTTGAAAGTCCCACATAAAGGGCCTTTCCGCTGCTCACCGCCGAAGCGAGCGCTCCCATGGTCTCCTCAAGAGGAGTGTTCGGATCGGGCCTGTGATGATAGAAAATATCAACATAATCGAGTCCGAGTCTCTTCAGCGAAGCGTCCAGGCTCGCAAGCAGGTACTTCCTGCTGCCCCAGTCGCCGTAAGGGCCCTCCCACATTCCGTAGCCGGCCTTTGTCGAGATGATCATCTCATCCCTGTAAGGAGCGAAATACTCCTTCATTATCAGGCCGAAATTCTTCTCGGCGCTGCCGGGCGCCGGTCCGTAATTGTTCGCGAGATCAAAATGCGTGATACCGTTGTCAACAGCGGTAACGCACATTTCAACCATATTCGCGTAGCTGCCCGTATCACCGAAATTATGCCAAAGTCCGAGAGACACCGCGGGAAGCATCAGCCCGCTCCTGCCGCATCTTTTATACATCATCTTCTCATATCGTTTTTCATCTGCCTTATACATCATGATTGCCTCCTCTTCGTTCCGGTATTCGCAGTTCCGTTCCGTAAACTTCCTCTTCCATTAAAAGGCATGGCAATGCCGCAAGTCAAGTCAAACTCGCGAATTGCTCCGCAATTTGCTCGTTATAAGATGGCTGCATCAGATCTTAAAATCGTCCTCGGGATAATGGTACACCCTGTCCGACAAAATGTCGCATGTGGGTACCTGCTCGCGGTTCACCTCAGGTACCATGTTCTCGAATATGGCCCTGCCGTTCTCCTGCATATCGGGCACGATGATAACCTCATGCACTGAGCTGGGCAATATGAAAAATCCCGAACCCAGTTTCTCCCTGATATGCTCGAGAAGTCCGTCATACAGCAGGCACGCGGCGCCGTTAATCCTGTTCGGAGTCGTAAGAACATAGATAGAATTCCCTTTTTTCGGCGAGCTGTCGCTCTCAAGCGAATCGATTATATCCTTGATGACCTCCCTGTCATGCACCGTACCCGGGCAGATCTCCGTCTCATCGAGAAGGATCTCCGCGAGCAGGCAGAAAATGTTCTTGAACGTGTGAGGCATGATGTAAGGCGCGTTCTCAAAGGCGCAGCGCTTCAGCTCTTCGACCCCCACTCCCCAGTTCGCGCAGTGCTCGTTCGTGATGCGTATGGTGCCCATGCCGCACTTGTCCACCTTTACGAGGCAGCAGAAGATCACCGCGAGATCCAGATATTTGATATGAGGAGTATCCTCGAGCAGCATCCTGTTCATATCATAGTTGATCAGTTTGAACACTATCCTGCCCTTCATGGCCTCAAACGAGAAATCACCGACGATATTGTCATCCACGCCCTTCATGCAGATGCGGTACTGATCGAGTATCCTGTCCGCGATAACGTCAGAGGGCATGCCTTCAATGTAATCGTCATAGTAATCGTTGAGATAAAAGCTCGGGGATACCACTCTTCCCGCCTGGAGAATGGTCACAGAATCAAGAGTTACCGAATTGTTTTTAAGAATGCGTCTGCCGGACACCTGAAACGAGGGTCCCGCTTTTTCGGCGACGCGCTCCGTGATGCAGGCCACGAAATTCCTGTAATCGTCCGTTTCGAAACGCTCCGTCAGCTCGTCGCACTCGGCTACAATGCAGGGCGAGCCATGGTCCACATCACAGTATTTCCCAACCACATCATTTTCAAGAATTAAAACTTCGTTATTGTACATATCGCTCCCATCCGGCCTCCCGGCCTGTCAGATCGAAGAGCAATATAAATCCTGTCAATGGAAATGATAGCAAAACCAATGCCGCATTTCCAGCATTATTTTTCCGACAAAAGCAGGATTTTTCAAGGGCTCCGGACGTTCGCAAGCGGTTGCGGAAAACCTGTCTGCGGAGCACTTCCGAAATGCGGTTGAATTGTATTCTTAAGTCCTGAAATGTACCTTCAAAAGACGCAATTTAACAAGCCCACACATCATCCTTCATCCGTCATTCCGGAACATCTCTGACCCGCGGTGAAAATGACAGCATTACCTGTCCGGGCAGATAGAACATCCACATGAAATCTCCTGCCAGCGTGATCAAGTGAACAATCGCGGGTGAATCTATCGCGACATATCCCGGCAGGTTATAAAGCAGAACATTTATATCACAGAGCAGGAATATGATGAGTCCCGCCGTAAACAGTCCTGCCCTTAGCCCTACCGCATTTCCTTTCTTCCAAAGCATGGCCGCCAGCACGATGTTGCGTACAAAGCTGTACGCGTAGAATCCCGCCGCTCCGATCAGCAGCAGTTCCTCCGCACCGAGTCTGAGCCTGATACCCGCGATGACTGCCGCCGCGGCCGCGGGAAGTCCGAGTATCAGATGCTTCAGAATGCTTTCGCTGTTCCCGCCCGCATGCAGCACCGCCGCCAGATACAGCGACTGGACCGCGCAGAAGCAGAGCACTCCCGGAAGATAGACCGAAGTCTTCAGCAGGAAATAATCCGCCCCCGCCGTGAACACAAACGCCGCGGCCACGAGTACGGCGGCCGCGCCCTTCATCCGCACGGCCCCGATCAGCGTGAAAAGCGCGCACAAAAGGATCGAGGCATACTTCAGATTTTCCGAAAGAGAAGAATCCCCGCCCGTGATGTCGATATACATAAAAGCCGCGTAAAGAACGGCCTCGGCGATGATATAAAGGATCCATGTTTTTCCTGATCTCACAGTTTTTCCCTTCCCCGAGTTTTTGCTTGACTTTTGCCCGGACCGAGTGCATAATATCTTTGTTTGGTTTATGACCAATCGAGGTGTGGCTCAGTTTGGTAGAGCGCTACGTTCGGGACGTAGAGGCCGCGTGTTCGAATCACGTCACCTCGATGCTTTATTTTCAAGGGTTTCGGGATTTCCGAAGCCTTAATTTTTTGCCCGAATTCTAACTTTGTTCTAACTTTTTCCATTTATTCCGTAGCTTATTGTAACATGGAATGAATTCTATGTGAACCGCAGCTGTTCGGGATTGTTTTTAGCTGGTATGCCACGCTTTCTTATCACCAGATCAGTACTTTAACAGCAAAATACAGTAGAATTAAATGAACCGGGTAGAACAGATAATAGAATGCTTTGGGTAGTTGTCTCCCCTTCAAACCATTATAGAGACAGATCATCAGGAGTGCTGCAACAGCTCCGGGCATAGTGTTTACAAGTCTCCATGCCGCATCATATTTTAAGTTTGTCGGCATCGTGGAAAGAAACTCTTTTAATGAAACCGTCATGCCGAACTGTCTTACTCGATGCATATACTTCAGATTGTGCACGATAGAATAGCAAATATCATTCAGTAAATGCCCAATGTAAATAACAACCGTCGAGACAAACGGCATGATCTTTTTCCCGCGAAGGAGATAGAAGGTTACTATGATCGCTATACCCATC
>JAFZKM010000282.1 GCA_017553665.1 Lachnospiraceae bacterium | reverse complement strand
AGATATCGCCCGACTTTATCCTGTCAAAAAGTATCGTGTAATGGCCTTCGCTGCGCATGCTCTCTGTTGTCAGCCCCGAATGCGCATGATTCGAAACAGCCATTCCGTTCCCGGCAAAATACTGCAGCATCTGTCCCCATCCGCTGTAGCTCCACGCGGGATCGTAAGGATATACCGCGCTCTGGTCCGTCAGCGTCGAATCGCCCGCTATGTAAATGCAGGGGATCCGGCTCTTTTTTATCTCAATGCTCTTCAGCACAAGACCTCTGCCCACAAGCGCGACATCGATCGCCCGGCTATCGAAGACCTCTTCCTTTCCTCTGGGGATGAACGGAGCGACATTGGCCGGGTAAACTCCCGCAAAAGCGCTGCCCTTCTTAAAATGCCGCTTCATCACGAGCCTGCGCCTTCCGATGAACAGCAGTCCGTCGGTATCCTCTTCCGCGCTGATAACTGCCTTTACCAGATAATTGCCTTCTTCCGGGACGTCTGCCTTAAACAGCACCGGAACCTGTCCGTCGCCCTCGTAAACGCTCTTCACGCCCAGCAGCGTGTCTGTAAGCTTAATGATCCGCGCGGTGCCGGCATTGTCGTTCTTCAGGAATCCGCTGTTCAGCTCGGGTATCCTTAAAAACTCATTCCGATCCGCGTTTTCGTCCGTAACAAAACCAAAGTCCGGGGATTTCGCGGCACCGTCCGGTCCGGAACATCCATAAAGGACCTCTGAAGAAACAGCCTTTTTGCCAAATTCAAACTTTATGGGATCCATATCAGAGCGCACCGTCATTTCTGTGATTTTCGGTATCGAGCAGGCCCGCGAAGAATGCGAGCGCCATGCCCTGTCCCCAGCCCTGGATCCACTTCTTGCTGATGCCCATGTATCCGGCGCGGTCCTTCATAACGGCGGTTCCGCCCGAAACGTTCATCACTCTTCCGTCCTCGGCCACATTCGCGAGCAGGCCCTTTATGGACTTATTGATGTAAGGAGTGTGCAGCGGATTGCCCTTCGCGAGCATTGCCGCGGCGATCCCTGCCGAAGCCGAAACCTCCTCGTAGCTCTCCTCATCGTCAAGGATGGTCCTCCAGAGTCCGTTCTCCGTCTGGCACATCTTGAGAGCCGAAAGCTGCTCGTTGAGAGAGCCCACGATCTCAAGGAACTGCGGATAAAGATACGCGTCGGGAAGGATGTGTCCCACCTGGCTCATCGTGTAGGCTGCCCAGCAGTTTGCCCTGCCCCAGTAGAAGCCGGACATATGGTCCTTCGTGATATTGTTGTAGCCGTGATACCAGAGGCCGGTATCCTCGTTCTGGAGATACTGGATATGCCAGTAATACTGGTTCAGCGCGTCGGCAATGAGCGCGTCGTCCTTCTCGATAACTCCGACTCTCAGCATCAGGAAAGCGGCCATGAACAGCGTATCCGCCCAGCACTGCTCCGGAAAATCATTGTTCGCGGAAACGGTATGCTGGAGCACATTGTCGGCGAACCTGAGCGCGTGATCGCGCAGGTAATCGATCTTGCTCATCAGGATATCGTGATAGCGCTTGTCACCGGTCGCCTGATAAAGCGTGATCAGGCAATGTCCCATCGCGCAGGTATTAACGGTCCATACTTTCGGAAGACCGAGCTCAATATAAAAATCGATCCTGTCCTTCATCAGCTTCAGGTATTTCTCGTTCTTGGTCACTTCATAAGCCTTGCTGATGCCGTAATAAGCGACTCCGCAGGGCCAGTCCCAGGTCAGGTCCATGCGCATCGTACGCTCGACGATCTTATCCACGGTCTCCTCTATCTGTTTGCGGTCAAAATCAAAACCGGCCATAGTATTATCTCCTTCCCAAATATCTCTTATTTCTCGTACAAAAACTTCTCGGGGAGTGTTACTTTAAAGTCTCTCGCGAGGTCTCTGAAATTCTGCACCGTGATCGTCTGCAGCTTGTCGGGACGCATCGAGAGCACCTTTACAAGGATCTCGGCCGACTTCTCGGCGGTGTGCATGAGGCCGAAGGTAATGTCAAAATTCTCGCCCGCGGCAAACATTCCGTGATGAGCCCAGACAGCCAGATCGTACTTCTTCATGAGTTCGCTCGTAGCAACCGCGATGTCGCGTCCGCCGGGAACCATCCACGGCACAACGCCGACTCCGTCGGGGAATACTACGGGACACTCGGTAGCCATCTCCCAGAGTTCTCTCGTAAATACGGCGTCGTCGAGAGGAAGCACGAATGTGAGGGCGATGATATTGGTCGTATGCGCATGGTAGATCACGCGGTACTTCGGATCGATCAGGAACTTTACCTCGTGGTTCATCAGGTGGCTCGGAAGCTCCGATGTGGGACGTCCGCCGTTAACGAGTCCCCAGACGATCCTGTAATTCTCGCCGGCCTTGTCCAGTTCGATCACACACATCGAATCCGCGGGATCGATGATGCAGTTCCTGAAGAACTTGCCCGAACCGGTAACGAGGAAATACTCACCGCCGAGCGCGGGAACCGTGGCGCCTATGGGAGTCCAGTCCTTCGGAGCGAAATTCTCCTTTACGCTCTCCACCTCTTCGGGGCGGATGCGGTAGGAAAGATTTCCTCCGTTCCTCTCGTGCCAGCCCTGCTCCCAGCCGTCATTGGCCATTCTTATAAAGCCTTTTACAAATTCTGCGTCAAGTATTTTCATCGTTTTAAGAGCACTTCCTTTTCGTATTTTTCGATCTCATCGTAGAAGCCGAAATCATCGACCACGCCTTCGCGTCTTAAGTATTCGTTCCAGATCTCGCCCAGAGGCAGGAGCTTTACAGCTTCCTGGAGCACCATCTTTCTGCTGAGCTGGTTCGTATCCTGCAGCTCCTTCAAGGTTTCATGCGGCATGCAGAGAGCCTCAAGAAGAGCCTTCTGCCAGCTTCTGTAGCCTGTGGCCAGAGCCGAGATCCTGTTTATCGAAGCATCGAAATAATCAAGCGCCATGTGAACCCTGCCGATTCCGCCGCAGCGAACGATCTCTTTCGCCATTTCCCTCGTTTCGTCGTCGAAGAGCACAACATGGTCCGAATCCCAGCGGATAGGTCTCGTGATATGCAGCGCAAACTCGGGGAAGAAGCACATAAGCGCGGGGATCTTGTCCGAAACGACCTCGGTCGGATGGTAATGTCCGTTGTCCATAAGGGGCATAACGCCCTCATGGGTAGCGGCGAAGCTCAGCGTAAATTCCGCGGAGCCCGCTGTAAATGCCTCAACGCCGATGCCGAATACCTTCGACTCAACGCAGGGCTTAACAAGATCACGGTCGTAAGGGATCGAAAGGATCTGCTCGATCGAATCCTTATATCTGAGCCTCGGTCCGAGTCTGTCGGCGGGAATGTCTTTGTAGCCGTCGCCGATCCAGATGTTCATAACGCAGGGGATTCCGGTCTCCTTAGCGAAATACTCGGAAATGCGCAGGCAGGCCTGTCCGTGGCGGATCCAGAACTGTCTGGTCTCCTCATCGGGGCTGGTCAGAGTCAGACCGTCCTTAACACGGGGGCTCGAAAAGAATGTAGGATTAAAATCAAGTCCCACATGATGCTTCTTCGCGAGCTCGACCCATTTCGCGAAATGCCTGGGTTCAAGCGCGTCACGGTCCGCATATTCGCCTTTTTCAAAGATCGCGTAGCTTGCGTGAACATTGATCTTCTTTGTGCCCGGAGTCAGCGAAAATACCTTCTCGTAGTCGGCAAAGAGCTGCTCGGGAGTCATTACCTTTCCGGGATAATTGCCCGTGGTCTGGATACCGCCGGTCAGAGGACCGTCCTGGTCAAATCCCTTTACATCGTCAAGCTGCCAGCAGTGAAGCGCCACCGGTATTTTCTTCAGTTTCTCGATCGCCGCGTCGGTATCGATGCCGAGCTTTGCGTATTTTTCCTTTGCTTCCGAATAACTCATATTGTCCTCCTGAATGATATTTTATTCCTGGCTTTTTCACCTAGTCTTCGTAACTGTATCCCACTATATCAAATGAATCGAATACCAGCCCGCGTCCCGTCTCCAGATCCGGTACCCCGCCGTCCGCGATCATCTGTACCAGAAGATTTCCTATCGCCGTAGCCTCCGAGGGTCCGGCGTATACGGCTCTCATGCAGGTCCTTGCCGTGATCCTGTTCAGATAATCCGCGTTCGATCCGCCTCCGATCACATGAATGCAGGGATAATGCCTGCCTGTCATCTCCTCGATCTCACGGAGTGTTTCCGCGTAGCAGACCGCAAGGCTGTTGTAGATGACCGCAGCCACCTCCGCAGGTGTTTCGGGTACCGGCTGTCCGCTCTCCCGGCAGGCTTTTCTTACCTCTTCGCTCATGCTCGCGGGACTTAGGAATCTTCCGTCATTTGCCGGAATTATCGAACCGATCTCTTCCTTCGAAGCTGCCTCGCAGAGCTCTCCGTAACTCATGTCAGGCGCAAGCTCCGCCTTTGCCGACTGTATCATCCACAGACCCATGATGTTCTTCAGGTATCTGAAGCGGTGATCGTATCCGCCCTCATTGGTCAGATTCCTCTTTCTGCTCTCCGCGGAGGTGTTCGCTTTCTTCAGCTCACAGCCCATCAGCGACCAGGTCCCGGAGCTGATGTAGAGTGTTTCTTCATCCGTCGAAGGAACAGCCGCCACGACAGATCCGGTATCGTGGGTGGCAGGAAGCACTACAGTGCAGTCAAATCCCACCTCGGCTTTCACTTCATCCTTAAGGCCTCCGAGCACCGTGCCCGGCTCCGCGATCTTCGTGAATATCCTTTGCGGAAGTCCGAGCTTTTCTATCATCTCAAAGTCCCAGTCATAAGTTTCGGGATCCAAAAGCTGCGTGGTCGACGCGTTCGTGTATTCGGTCACACGCTTTCCCGTGAGCAGGAAGTTGAAATAATCGGGCATCAGCAGCATCGACGCCGCCTTATCGAGCGCTTCGGGATCGTCTCTCTTCGCCGCGCTCAGCTGATAGATCGTGTTGAACGGCTGCTTCTGTATGCCGGTCCTTGCGTAGAGCTCTTCCTCGGGGATCACTTTGTAGACCTCACGGTCAATGCCCTCGGTGCGGCTGTCCCTGTAGCCGTAGACCGGGCTTACCCTTTCGCCGTTTTCATCGATCAGTGCGTAATCAACGCCCCAGGTGTCAATTCCGATGCTGACCGGGATCTTACCGAGCTCCGCGCATTTTTTCATGCCTGCCTTGATATGTCCGAAAAGAGCGTCGGCATCCCAGTATTTATGTCCTTCCTTTTCGATCATTCCGTTCGGAAATCTGTAGATCTCCTCTATTTTCATTTTTCCGTTCCCGAGCGATCCGAGTATGTGTCTTCCGCTCGAAGCGCCGATATCCACGGCCAGATAATATTTCATACGTCCTCCAAAAACTCCATGAGCATGATCGCGTTCAGTCCGAACTGCGCGGCATGGTTTGTCGATATCCACGCGATCTCCTTAAGTTCAGCGTTATTGCCCGCGTCCGGAACCGTCACCGGCTCGTAGCCGTTCGGCGAGAAAGGCGTATACTGAGCTTCCGTCAGCGTCTTGACCGCCCTTTCGGCAAGCACCTTATCATTGAGCTTCTTCGCTCCGTAAGCGCCTATTCCGGTCGCGAACATCGGGATCGTAAACTGCCTGTCGCCGATCAGTCCGTTCGACTCCTTCTGTTTCTCATCGTCGGGCAGGAAATAGAATCTTCCGTACTCCGCAAGCATATCCTTCCATTCACCGTCATCCAGGAGATCCGCCATCTCGAGCCATACCGAAGGCGCTCCCATGCAGATCTGCAGGTGGGTCCCGCCGGTCGTGCGCTCACCGATGTAGCGCAGGTGAAGCGTATTCGGATTGAATTCGAAATCGGGTCCCGAAACGAGTTTCAGCGGCGCGTTCTTAATGTCCCGCGAGCCGATGAGTATCTTGTCACGGTACTTTGTGTCTCCCGTGCGCTCCCATTCGGTCATCCAGTTCGAGCAGAGCGATGACCAGTCGGGGCCGCTCCTCGCGTGCGAAGGCTCGACCATCTCCTCTTTAGGATAGAAGTCTCCGAGCGGGTCGCGGTTCAGGAAAGTCGCCTCATTGTCCTTTAATTCATCGAAAATATCCTCAAGGCGTCTGTCGCCCGTCAGGTAATAATAAAATCTGTGATGTCCCGCCATCGCGATGCGGGCTTCCTTGCAGGGGCAGCCCCAGTGGATCACATTGTGGCGCGAGCCCATGCCCTTATATTTTCCGATATGGTAAACATCCACCTCGGAGGTATGGCGCGAGAGCTTTTCCGCCAGCCTGAACACATCCGCGCGGCCCGTGCGCATGAAGTAATACCACAGCCAGAGCGTAGGCACGAGCTCGGTGTTGTCCCAGGCATAGCCTCCGACATCATATCTCCATACATGACGGTCGGGATCGTAGGTATGCATGAAATCGCCGTAATTGAACATGCCGTACCATCTGCGCTGCTCGACCTCATTCTTATAGAACTCAAACGAAGTCTCGAGGTCCTTTTCGAGCTTTTTTTCCAGATCCGTGCTTTTCTTTACGAGCGACCAGTAGCCGAAAGCCCTCAGGTCATGGTAATATTCGGGATCTCCGACATAGAGCGTCGCGGTGTCGATATCCGAGGCAAATGTGAGCAGCTCCTCATCGCTCACGCAGAGCGCATCGGTAAACTTCAGCGAAAACTCATTCGTGCAGGCAATACCGTAAGGATCCGCCCCCTTGTAATCATAGCCCTCGTAGCAGACCTGGTTGTAGCCTCTGTCCGCGTAATGTCTGAAATCATAAGGCCTTGCGGCAGGCGACCAAAGATGCACGCTCATTCTGATGCTGTCCGAGGTCAGCCCCGAAACGGTATATCCCGAAGGGTATTTCTCCCAGAAATCACGTATCGCGGCCATCACTCCGCCGGCTTCCGTGCCGGCAAACGCGGCGCCCTTAGCCCTGTTGCCGTGCAGGCTGTCGATGAAGCACAGATGATCTCCCGCGAGCTTCTTCCTGATCAGGAAATGGCTGTCGCTGTCCTGGCACAGATCGTATTCATCCCAGAAAGGGATGTCCTTCATGATCTGCTCCATCGCCTCGAGAGCCTTCCCCTCGGGCTTTAAGGCCTCGCCCCGCATCTGCGCCGCATGAAGTCCCTCGGGCACTCTCGGCCTCCAGCTGACGAGAGTCATCGGGGACTCATGGAATACTCCGTGATCGGGCGTGAATTTGATATGTCTGTTGTAGGGCTCGCCTGACGCGGGGATCTCAAAGCTCACGGAAAGTCCTTTGAGCCGGTCCTTATCAGGTTCGCCGTCATATATGAATGTATGCGTGAAGTCCAGTCTTTCGGAGCCCGCGTATATCTTCATGCGGATGATGAAACGCAGCCTTTCGGTGCCTTTTCCGTCAACGTGCGTGCCCGTGAATTTAAACGCGCACATGAGGCTCCCCTGCTCTTCGATCTCGGCTTTGTCCACCCTGCCGGTAAAATATCTGTCAACCACGGCGGGATCGCCGTCAACCTTCGCAGGCTGCGCAAGGATCAGTTCCGGAATAAAATGCTTCGCGATAAGTCTGCTGCCGTTTTCGATCTTTGAAATGAGATCGGATCCTCTGCCGGGAATGTAAACGGTAAAGCTCCCGTTGTCAACGATAAAACCGTCCGCCTCACGGCGCAGTTCCATGCCTTTTCCGGAACCGTCTGACAGCACTTTGCCGCCTGCTTCCGCTGCTTCTTGCGCATCTTTGTCTTTTACCGGGAGCACTTCTATGCTGTCGGTGAGGAGATCCGCGTCCGCCGTATGCGCGCTCCATTTAACCGATCCGTCGGGCCAGAACGCCGTAATTCTCGACTGCAGAGGCACTTTTGTCCCGTCAGCGTTCGTGCACGCATAGCCCGAAGAAGGGCTTGCCTCGCCCCGCTTCCACATGCATCCGAAGGTTGTATATCCGGTCCTGCCGGTAAGTCTGTGTAATTTCATGTCTGTCCATTCCGTACCGTCATCGCCTGTTTCAGCTCTGCCGGCACAATCCTCCCGATCATCACAGATCGATCTCTGTATGTCTTCTGGCCGCTTCCTGCCTCCAGAAAGGTTCATCGCTTCGGCGGATCCTCAATCTATCCGTGCCGCCGTTTCCGGCCGGATCTTCCTCGTATTCTATCCCGAGTGACGCTGCCGTGATCGAAAGCGGTTCGACCGCCTTCCTGCGATAAAAGCCGTCCGGTCCCTCGTACCATCTGACCGTCTCTCCCATCGAATAGGTCGAATAGACGGTAAGCTCCAGCTCGTCCGCAGCCGCGTCAATGTTCTCAGACCACTGAGTTTCAAATCCGTTCTTCCACTCGCCCCGGATCTCCTTCTCTGCGATCCTTATCCCGTATTCGCGGATAACACCCGGGAAATCCCTGTCGGACTGTATGGGCAGCGTATAGAGCCTCTTTACTCTTACCGGCCGCTTAAGCCTTATCCTGAAGCTCACGGGCAGGCTCTCGGGCGCGTATCTGAAGGGAATGTTCGGATTAATGTCCGCAAGGTCCCCGAAATTGCCGTTGACCTGTCTTCTTCTGACTCCGACGCCTGTCTCGGCCTCCGTGATCGAATTGCCTTCGGCGCTGCTCTCGTCCTTTTCCGGAGCCTTCGCGAAACCGATCGACGCGATGATGTCCGAGTCCTTAAACAGCGGCCTGATGTGCTTTGTCACATCGTTCCAGTCTATCTGCTGCGCGGGAGCGAAATCGGACGATCCCGCGTACTTTATCAATGCTCTCAGTAAAGCAGCCGCTGCGGGCCTGCTCTCAAACCCACCGCTCAGCTCTGCCGAGCAGAACAGAAGCTTCCCGGCAAATACTCTGCCTTCAAAGATCAGCGAGAGCGTGAAATTCCTGTTCCAGTCATCCACGGCCCTTACGACGGAAGCATATTTCGCCGGGAAATTCAGACCTCTTGCGGTGTCCAGGATATCCTCCCATTCCCAGCCGCCCGACCGTGAAGTCGGGAAATATTTAAACAGAGGGCATTCCGTATCAACGGCAATTCCGAGCGGTCTCGACCATGAAGGACCCATCTGCGCGTTCCAGAAAACGTTCCTCAGTGACACCGGCGGGCACTCGAAGTCCATGTCGGACATAAACGGCATGAAAATGACGGTACAGCCCTCTTTGAGAAGATTCTCGGCTTCTTCCGCAGTACGCGCGAGGAACGGT
>JAFZKM010000035.1 GCA_017553665.1 Lachnospiraceae bacterium | reverse complement strand
CCTGCAGCTGTACACTATCGATGACATCTACTACATTAAGATGACGATGACCTCCTCCACGGATTATTCCTCCTATTACGGCTTCGTTTACAACGACCCCGAGAGCTATACCGAGGAAGACGACGGCGATGAATACGAGGATGAGGACGAAGACGAAGATGACTACGGCGACGGCACAGAGGACGATGAGGATGACGGAGACGAAGACGAAGATGATCCCACTCCTACTCCCAAGCCTACTCCCACTCCCGTTGTAAAACCCACAGCCACTCCTACTCCCGCCCAGACAGTGACAGCTACTCCCACCCCTGCTTCGGGCAACGGAGGAAACGGCAGCGGCGGCGGCTCGGGTTCCAATTCCGGCAAGAAGGATTCCACTCCGAAGACCGGCGATGATTTCCCGCTGGGACTCACATTGACAGGTATCTTCCTTTCGATTGGAGCGATCATATTTGCGGTGACCAAACTTCGTAAGAGATAGTTGAAAAGAGCCATGGGACTGCCCCATGGCTCTTATTTTCTGTTTTATGACAGCGGTATCGCTGTACTTGTATCGATATAGATCTCAGAATACTGCCCTGTTATATATCCTGTCTGTGTCTCCGAGAATTGTATCGCGTACCAGCCCTCTACCGACTTCTCCGGCAGATAGATGTATTTGGAATTGAGCGATCCCTTTCCGAGGACCGTACTGTCCGTATTCGCTTCCGAACGGATATTTACCGTATTCGAGGTAACGCGCACGAAGATCTTGTTCAGGCTTCTGAGCTTGTTCAGCGCGTCATCGTTAAACATCAGATAAACGGTATATACATATCCCGTTACGCCTCCGGACTTTATCTTCGTCCATTCGCTGCCCCATTCGAGCACTTCACAGTAGCCGAGGGGCTTCAGATAAGCTATGGTCGAATAATCCGTGCCTGCGCCGCTTCTGATGTTCAGGCGGCTCTCAACATTGGCCAGAGCGTACTTAAATGTGATCGTAAGCCCCGGATCGACAGGCGCCTCTGTAGGCGTAGGCTCGGTAGTGGGCTCCGCCGTAGGTTCGGCTGTCGGCTGCGGTTCAGCGGTAGGTTCCGGAATATCCGTTGCGGGTACATCCGTAGGTATCAGATCGGGTGTTGCAGCGGCTGTAGGCGCGTCTGTAGCCGCAGGCACATCTGTCGCAGGCGCGGGCTCCGCGGTCGCCGGAACATCTGTTGCTTCAGAGGTACTGCTGTCTGCCGTCTGCGTTATATCGCCCGAAGGCGTGGGTGAGACATTATCGGGATCGGTGACCGTTTTCCCGGGCACCTCCTGCGACGCCGCCTTATCCGCATGATTTATGAACGTGGTCCATCCGACCAGCAATACCCCCAGAAAGATCATGCAAAGCATTTTATAGTGTTTGCGATACCACATATCAGTAATCTCTCCCGATCATTTTTTAAGAATGGGCGGATCAAATGTCCTGACACCCGATCCGATCGTATATATATAGACCATCGAGCCGCTGGAATCATAGAAGAAACAGCGGTTTCCGATAACGTTAAGCCAGTTGTAATTGCCGTCTTTTATCAATGTCTCGTCTCCGGTCGTGCGGTCGATCATATAGAGTCCCGCCTTCTCGGAAGAATCACACTGAAAGAATACATATCTTCCGTTCGAAGCGATATTATATGCGCTTATGCGCTTATTCGTAAGTGTCTCTTCATTTTGCCCGTCAAGTCCGACCACTTTAAGCTTATAGCCGTCATTGACATCGATATAATAGACCGAATTTCCTATGACCCAGGGATTAAAGAAGCTGCCGTCCAGCACCTTACTGCCCGATGTCACAAGACCGCTCGTGCTCACACTGTAGAGCGCCCTGTCTTTAGTAACTCCCGAGTAATACAGCTGATGGTTCACTACAGAAACAGCCACCGATTCATCAAGGCTCAGCTGAATGTCTTCTTTTCCGTCGATATCGGCCCTGTGTATGGTCAGCTTCTCGCCCTCCGCGTAATGCTGATAATAAACCTGACCATCATAATAAAGCACAGATCCCACGGGCTTGTTCCAGATCATGATCTGATGCTTCCCGTCGGGTGTGATGCGGAACACGCCGTTGCTGTAGAACGTAAATACCGAGCGCGCCGCCTGCTCCTTAAGATTATTGTTTCGTGAATAATACAGATAATGGTCGTCATGGTTGATATATCTGGCCACATCCTTGGTAATAAATTTATAATCATCCAGGTCATAGCTCATCGAGTAAAGGAGTCCCTGGTCTTTATAATTCGAAAAGTAAATGCGTTCTCCGTCGTCGCAGAACATGCCGTAATTATAGAGATTCCCCGCCGTGTTTCCGACTATTCCCGGGCTGCTCTGAAAGGTCATATCGGCTATCTTGGTGTAAATGACTGCGCCGGCCACGATCAGGACAAAGATCAGCACTACCGGCAAAACAGACTTGCTGCCTTTCTTTTCTGCCATGGACGATCCTCCTCCCTTTGAGCTTGCATGCAGACTCGCGAATTGCTTCGCAATTTGCGAGTTATATGCAGACTCGCGAATTGCTTCGCAATTTGCTCGTTATAAGATGGATGCACAGCATCCATCTTATACATTATAATTTAACAATATCGGATAAACAAGCATTTTCTTTTTCACATTTACTGCATCATCCCATCACAATTACATCACAATTTGCTTTTAGAATGTGATTCAGATAAAGAGTCCGACCGGCCGGCAGGACTCTTAAGGAGGACACTATGGCAAAGAAAGAAAAGAAAGCAGTAAAGATCATTTTAAGAATAATGCTGATCGTTGCGCTCGCGATCATCGTGGGTTTCGGCGGCAGCATCGGATATCAGGTATACAGGGCAAAAACGGCTGAGGAACCGACCACGGTCATCGGTTCACCCGTTATAAATGAGATCGGCGGCACGGACCGCGGCTATGACGTACTTACGCCCACAGCGGTTCCCGACGCGCAGATCAGCCCGCTCTCGCTCTCGACCAATGACGTCAGCGCCGTTGTTGAATGCATGACTCCCGCGGTCGTTGCGATCAACTGCAAGATCACTTACACCCAGGAGAGCTTCTGGGGCATGCCTCAGACCTACTCGGGCACGGCGAGCGGCACCGGATTCTTCGTTTCACAGAGCTCAGACAAGCTCTATATCGCGACAAATAACCACGTAGTGGCGGACGCCCAGGAGATCACCGTTACTCTTTGCAATGACAGCGTTATCCCGGCAGAGATCGTGGGTACCGATCCGAGTTACGATCTCGCGGTTATCTCTCTTAATATCAGCGATCTTTCCGATGAAGACATCGCCGCGATCAAGAGAGCTTCTCTCGGCGATTCCGATTCGGTCACCGTAGGTTCGATGTCCATCGCCATCGGCAACGCGCTCGGCTACGGACAGTCCACCACGGTAGGCTATATCAGCGCGCTTAACCGTGAAGTCACCGTAGAAGGCAATACGAACAGCCTTATCCAGACAGATACCGCAATTAACCCCGGTAATTCCGGCGGACCTCTGCTCAATGTTCACGGACAGGTTATCGGGATCAATTCCGTCAAGTATTCGGATACCAGCGTTGAAGGAATGGGCTACGCGATCCCTATCAATACCGCGATCCCGATCATCAACGAGCTGATCGAGGATGTTACTCTCGATCCTTCGGAGGCCGGATACCTCGGCATCGAAGGCAAGGACGTTACCGAATCCTATTCGACAGGTTTCGGAATGCCAGTCGGTGTTTATGTATTCGCCATCGCTCCCGACTCTCCCGCTGCTTCGTCAGAGCTTCGTGAAGGTGATATCATAACCGCGATCAACGGCAGAAAGGTTACGACCATGGAAGACCTGAGAAACCGCATTTCGAAGATCAGGGCCGGCGAGACCGTTGAGCTTACTGTTTACACGATCACTGCAGGAAGATATAACGAGCATACGGTTACCGTTACGCTTTCATCCAGACCTTAAATATAATACTTTCACAAACAGAAGACCCCGT
>JAFZKM010000281.1 GCA_017553665.1 Lachnospiraceae bacterium | reverse complement strand
CCGAGCGTCTTGCCCTTGATCTCGGTTCCCGCAAACTTCGACTTGCCTTTTTCAACGAGCTTTGCAACATCGGGATCTTCCTTGATGGTCTGAACCCAGTTGATTCCGCCTACGATATCGCGGCTTGCAAGAAGCATATGCGCGATGGCCAGCTCCTTAACGGCATTTGCGTTTGCGCCGGGAGTATTGAAAACAACGATGTTCTCGTCCGCGCAGCGGTCAAGCGGAATGTTGTTCACGCCTGCGCCGGCACGTGCGATGCACTTAAGGTTCTTCGAGAACTGCATCTCATGCATTGCGGCGCTTCTTACAAGGATGATCTCAGCGTCGTCAACGTTCTCGGTGATCTCGTAATTTGCGGTAAGCCCCGCGAGACCAACCTTTGAAATATTGTTAAGACAGTTTACTTTATACATTATTCCCCTCCTGTGAAATCAATTCTCTTCCTACATCAGAACTTATCCCCTGTTTTTACGCGTTCTTCGCCTCGTAGTCCTTAAGGAAATCAACGAGTGCCTGAACGCCCTCCTTAGGCATCGCGTTGTAGATCGAAGCACGAAGACCGCCTACGCTCTTGTGGCCCTTAAGATTGTCAAAGCCTGCAGCCTTTGTAGCAGCAACTACCTCCGCGTCCTTTTCCGCGCTCTCGGTAACGAAAGGCACATTCATCAGCGAACGGTCCTTCTTCTCGACCGTACCGTTGAACATCTTGCTCTGATCAAGGAAATCGTAAATGATCTTTGCCTTCTCCTCGTTGATCTTGGCCATTGCCGAAAGACCGCCGATGCTCTTTAAGTACTTGAATACCTTGCCGCAGACATAGATAGCCCAGCAGTTGGGAGTATTGTACATCGAGCCGTTCTTTGAATATGTATCGAAACGGCAGTAGGTAGGGATCTTCGGATCAACGTCCTCGCGGATCAGATCCTCGCGGATGATAACGATCGCAAGGCCCGCGGGTCCGATATTCTTCTGAACGCCGCCGTAAATAATGCCGTAATCGCTGACATTGCAGGGCTTGCTGAGGAACATCGAGGACTGGTCGGAAACCAGGATCTTGCCCTTTGTGTTGGGCAGCTGCTGATAGGTGGTTCCGTGAATGGTCTCGTTCTCGCAGATGTAAACGTAATCCGCGTCATCGTCAACTGGAAGGTCCGAGCAATCCGGAATGTAGCTGTAGTTCTTATCCTCGCTCGACGCGATGATGTTAACCTTGCCGTACTTCTTCGCCTCGTTCGCGGCCTTCTTTGACCATGCGCCTGTTACGATGTAATCAAACACGCCGTTCTTCTTAAGGTTCATGGGGATCATGGCAAACTCCAGTGTAGCGCCGCCCTGTACAAAGAGAACCTTGTAGTTGTCCGGGATGTTCATAAGATCACGGATATCAGCCTCCGCCTCGTCGATGATCTGCTGATAAACCTTAGATCGGTGCGACATCTCCATAACACTCATTCCGCTTCCCTTGTAATCCAGAAGCTCTGCCTGAATCTCCTCGAGCACGGGAAGGGGCATGGTAGCGGGACCTGCCGAAAAATTGTAAACTCTTGCCATAATGATCTCCTCCTGATTATGATTATTCGTTCTTGTTTCTCCTTACTTATCAAGCCGGCTGCTTTCTCTAAACTCACCGGTGATTCTCCCAATTATCAACGAACACGTCTATTGTAAAGCAAATTTACTGACTATTCAATTCCACATTTTGAATAATTATTCACGCTTACAAAAGCCCATGTTTAGTAATATTTACTTTACCGCGTTAACGCAACAATCCAACTATATATTATCGAATACCCCGCAAGCCTTTATTTAAGCGGCTTTCCGGCCTTTTCGAAAGCATCGATCAGCAGATCGAGCTCGGGCCTCAGCTTCATGGGCTCTCCGGCCGCCTTGATCGCGTTCGCGGTGTCCTTAAGGCCGTTGCCCGTAACCACGCTCACAACACTCGCTCCCTTCGGGATCAGGCCCTCCTCGCAGGCCTTCTTAAGTCCCGCGGTTCCCGTAACGCCTGCGGGCTCGCCGAAGATTCCGTAGCTTCCGAGCAGCTTCATCGCCGCAAGGATCTCCTCGTCGGTAACGTTCACGCAGATGCCGTTCGATTCGCGGATCGCGTTCATCGCCTTGTCGGGATTTCTCGGAACACCTACCGCGATGCTGTCCGCGATCGTGTTCTCCTCCATAGGCTCCCAGGGCTTGTTCTCCATTACCGCGCGGTTTATCGGGTAGCAGCCTGTCGACTGGACGCTGATGATCTTCGGAAGCCTGTCGATGAAGCCGGCCGCGTACAGATCCTTAAGGCCCTTCCAGAGTCCGCCTATCGTGCATCCGTCGCCCACGGAAATCGCAATGTAATCGGGCATCTTAAAATCAAGCTGCTCCGCTATCTCAAGGCCTACGGTCTTCTTGCCCTCCATCAGATAAGGGTTGATCGCCGCGTTGCGGTTGTACCAGCCGAAGCGGTCGATGGCCTCCGCAGAAAGCTTGAACGTCTCTTCGTAATTGCCCTCGACGCTGATAACGTTCGCGCCGAAGATCATGAGCTGGCTGACCTTTCCCTTAGGCGCTCTCTCGGGCACGAAAATATAGGTCTTATAGCCTGCGGCAGCCGCGTTTCCGGCCAGTGACGATGCCGCATTGCCCGTAGACGAGCACGCTATCGTGGTCATGCCGGCTTCGGTAGCCTTAACGACCGCCATGGCTGACGCGCGGTCCTTCAGCGACGCCGTGGGATTGATGCCGTCGTCCTTTACCCAGAGTTCCTTAAGTCCCAGTTTTTCGGCCAGTCTGTCGACCTTATACAAAGGCGAGCAGCCGACCTTTAACTTGTTGATCCTGCCCACAACGTCGGGATCCACGGGAAGAAACTCCATGTAGCGCCACATGGTCTGCTCCCGTCTCTCCTTAAGTTTCGCGGGTGTGAGGGCCTTCTTAATGCCCTCATAATCATATTTGATATCCAGAATGCCGCCGCACTTCTTACAGGTGGTCGTTGTCGGAACCGCCTCAAACTCGGCGCCGCATTTTACGCATACCGCAGATTTCGCAAAGCTCATATTTGTCTCCTTATAGCACAGGAAGGCGCAGCAATTGCTGCGCCTTCCCGGGTCTGATCAAAGGCTCTTCAGCAAGCCTGTTCTGTCATTAAATTCATTTATCAGTGCGTCGATCTCGCCTGCCTGGCCCTCAACAGCCTTCCAGGTGTGCTCGGGATCGTACCAGAGCGCGTTCAGCTCCTCGGTCTTCTTGCCCTGCTGCTCAACCCATGTGTAATACTTGAGGTTGTGGATGGTCTTGCGGTCAACATAAGTGAGTTCCTTCATGTTGTCGGTTCTCATTCCGAGGATGTGCTGCTTGAAGCGAACCTCCGCAACAGCCTCGTTATAAGCTCCGTCAGCCTCCTGCAGCTCCTTGATGCGCGATGCGTACATAACCGCGGAGTCGGTAAGAACGGTAGCGACAACATCGTTCTCTGTCAGCTCGTAGTACTTCGCGAACTTGATGCAGCAGTGGATG
>JAFZKM010000280.1 GCA_017553665.1 Lachnospiraceae bacterium | reverse complement strand
GGCTGGAACAAGGCCGTTAAATATGCCTTTGGATGGGCAAAAGAAGAATGATCGGAGGACCGGATATGTATGATGTTGTGATTATCGGAGCGGGAGTTACGGGCTGTGCCGTAGCGAGAGAACTGTCCCGCTATGACCTGAAGATCTGTGTGCTTGAGCGCGCCGAGGATGTGTGCTGCGGCACCTCGAAGGCGAATTCCGCTATCATCCACGCCGGCTACGACGAGGCTTGCGGTACCTTAAAAGCCAGACTTAATGTTGAGGGCAATGAAATGATGGACGATCTTGCCCGCGACCTTGACTTCCCGTTCAGAAGGAACGGATCGCTCGTGGTGATGTTTGAGGGCGATGACAGGGCGAAGCTTGAGGAGCTGCTCGACAGAGGCATCAAAAACGGCGTTAAGGACCTGCGGATCATTGAGAAGGAAGAACTCCATAAGATGGAGCCCAACCTCGCGGATGACGCCGTTGCGGCGCTTTACGCGCCTACCGCGGGTATCGTTTGTCCGTTCAACATGACGATCGCTTTCGCGGAGAACGCTTACGCGAACGGTGTAGAGTTCAGGCTTAATACAGAGGTAAAGAATATAAAGAAGCAGGCAGACGGCTATGAGATCGAGGCGGTAAAGCATGAGGCATTCGAGCCCGAAGAGGCTGTTGTCATTAAGACCAAAACCGTGATCAACGCGGCCGGCGCGTACAGCGACCTGATCCACAACATGGTCAGCGCCGACAAGCATACGATCAAGCCGAGACGTGGCTGCTATTTCCTTCTCGATAAGTCGGCGGGAAGCTTTGTGGACAAGACCATATTTACGCTTCCGAACGAGATGGGTAAGGGAATCCTTACGGCACCCACCGTTCACGGGAATCTGCTCGTGGGCCCCGACGCCGCGGATGTCGATCTGCGCGACGGCGTGAACACCACCGCGTGGGAGCTGGATAAGGTAAGGGAGAGCGCCAACAGGAACTTAAAGAATCCTCCGTTAAGGAGCGTTATCACTTCGTTCGCGGGCATCCGCGCGCATGAGGAGAACGGCGATTTCATCATCGGAGAGTGCCCCGACGCGGAGAACTTCTTCGATTGCGCAGGTATCGAATCACCCGGACTTTCGGCGAGCCCCGCGATCGGAAAGATGGTTGCGGAGATGGTTTCAAAGAAGCTTTCGGCCGTCGGGAAAGACAACTTCATTTCGACCAGAAAGGGTATCCTGAACCCCAATAAACTGAGCCTTGAGGAGCGCAACGAGCTGATAAAGAAGAATCCCGCGTACGGCAATATCATATGCCGCTGCGAGATGATCACCGAAGGCGAGATCATTGACGCGATAAAGAGACCTTTGGGCGCGAGATCACTGGACGGCGTAAAGCGCAGGACCAGGGCAGGCATGGGACGCTGCCAGGCAGGTTTCTGCTCGCCGCGTACGATGGAGATCATCAGCCGCGAGTGCGGCATTCCGCTGTATAAAGTAACCAAGTCGGGAGGAAGCTCGGCGCTGATCCCGAACGAGACGCTTAATGACAAATACGTTATCGAATAGGAGCATTGGAGATATGGCAGTGAATAATTACAGTGAAAGAGATCTGATCATTATCGGCGGAGGTCCTGCGGGACTTGCTGCCGCAATCTCGGCCTACGATACGTTCAAGGCGGCCGGGATCGAAAATCCTTCGATCCTCGTGCTCGAAAGAGACAAGGTGCTCGGCGGTATCTTAAACCAGTGCATTCACAACGGATTCGGACTCCACACCTTTAAGGAGGAGCTGACCGGACCGGAGTACGCGGGAAGATTCATCGACCGGCTTAAGGAGAGGAACATCGAGTATCTGCTCGAGACCATGGTAATGGACATCACGAAGGACCGCGAGGTTACGGCGATGAACCGCAGGCAGGGCATGTTTACGATCAAGGCGAAGGCTATCGTACTTGCGATGGGCTGCAGGGAGCGTTCGAGAGGCGCGCTGAACATCCCCGGTTACAGGCCTGCAGGCATTTACTCCGCGGGCACCGCGCAGAGACTGGTTAATATCGAAGGCTTCATGCCCGGACGCGAGGTAGTCATCCTGGGCTCCGGCGATATCGGACTTATCATGGCGAGACGCATGACGCTCGAAGGCGCGAAGGTTAAGGTAGTAGCCGAGCTCATGCCTTATTCGGGCGGCTTAAAGCGAAACATCGTGCAGTGTCTGAACGACTTTGACATCCCGCTGAAGCTCAGCCACACCGTTGTGGATATCAAGGGTAAGGAAAGAGTCGAGAGCGTGACCATTGCGCAGGTGGATGACAAGCTTAAGCCCATCCCCGGAACCGAAGAAGAGTACAAGTGCGACACGCTGCTCCTTTCGTGCGGCCTGATCCCCGAGAACGAGCTCTCGAACGGAGCCGGAATCGGCATGAATCCCGTGACGAACGGCCCTAAGGTAAATGAGAGCATGGAGACGGACGTGCCCGGTATCTTCGCTTGCGGAAACGTGCTCCATGTGCATGACCTTGTTGACTATGTTTCCGAGGAAGCGTGCAACGCGGGCGCGCATGCGGCCATGTACTGCTTAAACGGCGATAAGGCAGCAGGCGATATTATCAATGTTACCACCGCGAACGGCGTGCGCTACACCGTTCCTTCGATCATCAGGCCCGACAGGATGGGCGACGCGCTCACTATCCGCTTCAGGGTAGGCAATG
>JAFZKM010000279.1 GCA_017553665.1 Lachnospiraceae bacterium | reverse complement strand
GGGAGCTTTATGAGCTGGACCAGCAGTATGAGGATTTCAATAAAGTAGCGGCCACGGTCATAAACCGCGAGCCCAACAGCTACTGTAATGAATTCATAATAGACAAGGGAAGCGAAGACGGCATCCTTCCCAATATGAACGTTATCTCCGGCAACGGACTCGTAGGCATCATCGCCGAGGTCGGAAAGAACTGGTCGAGAGTCAGATCGATAATCGACGACGCGAGCTCGGTCAGCGGCATGTTCCTGACCACATCGGATACCTGTATCGTTTCGGGTAATCTTGAGCTCCTTGACGACGGATACATCAATGTCAGGATGATCGATCTGGACGCCGAGATCTATGACAATTACGAAGTAGTGACATCTTATATAAGCGATAAGTACCTTCCGGGCATCCTGATCGGTTACGTGAGCAATATCCGCACAGATTCATCGACGATGTCAAAGGAAGCTTATCTGACGCCTGTAGTGGATTTCAGGCATATTGAGGCAGTGCTTGTTATAACCGAGCTGAAGGAACAGCTTGAGGATCTGGACGGGGTAGTTTCAAGTGATAATTAGAATTCTGGCTGTGATAGCGGAAGCCGTGATCCTTTATGTGCTGCAGACGAGCGTGTTTTCATCGATCGCGCTGGCCGGAGTGGTCCCGAACCTTCTGCTCATACTTGTCGTATCCGTCGCGTTCATGCGCGGAAGGATACCCGCAATGCTCACCGGACTGATATGCGGTCTGACGATCGATTGCACCTACAGCAGCTTTATCGGACTTTTTGCCCTGATGTATCTGCTGATAGGATATCTGGCGGGCTTTCTGCATCGTTTCTATGATGAGAACGATTATACGATACCGCTTATACTTGTGGGAGTTTCCGAACTGTTTTACAACCTGATGTATTACCTGTTCTTCTACCTGCTGTCGGGTAAGCTGAACATAGGCTTTTACATGGTCAGGTTCATGTTCCCGAGGGTGATCTATACAGTGCTTATCGCGATATTGCTGTATAAGTTCCTGAATTCCTGCAACATTTTCTTTAAGAGGTTTGACCGAGACTGATGTTTGATGCATTTTTAAACAAACTAAAAGAGCTCTTCAGCTCCAGGCTTGTATATCTGTCGATCCTGATCATCGTGCTTTTCTCGATCCTGGTCGGCAGGATGTATTCGCTGCAGATACTCGCGGTGGCGACCGAAGAAGGTACGCCTGCAACAGGTTCCGATTACCAGTCCTACCGCCTGAGGTACAATGACAGCGTTCGAGGCAATATTTACGATCGCAACGGCAATCTGCTGGCATACAACGTCCTGAGCTACAACATTGTAATGAGCAACAGCGCGAATTACAGCAGCAATGCCGAGCGCAACGCGATGATAGCGAAGCTGATCGACATCATTGAGCGCAACGGCTACGAGCTGGAACTCGATTTCCCGATCTATATTGACGAAAACGGCGAGTTTGCTTTTAATCTTACGGGCAATTCGCTTCTGAGATTTAAAAAGAACGCCTACTGTCTGCCAAGCGTTAAACAGCTGACCGAAGAGCAGATCGAGGCTTCCGCTGAGGATGTTTTCAATTTCCTCAAATACGGAAACAAAACTTCTCCAATGTTCGGCATCTCGGATGAATATCCGCCGGACCTTACACTTAAGATAATGACAGTCAGATACGCGCTGTTAACGCTGTATCCGCAGTATTCACAGTTTACGATCTGCTCGGATGTCGACGGAGTGACGATAGCTGCGATAGAAGAGAATTCGGCCGAATTAAAGGGAGTCGAGATAAGACAGGTTACATCGAGGGTATATAACGACAGCCTGTTCTTCGCGCATATCCTGGGATATACGGGCAAGGCCACGGAGGAAGAGGCCGAAGCCCTGAACGCGGATCTTGAAGAGGATATGTACAATACCTCGACCGTTATCGGAAAGACAGGCATTGAGAAAGAGATGGATTCGCTGCTCCGCGGACAGAGCGGTGTGGAGGAGCTCTCGGTAAGCGTTTCGGGAAAGATCATTTCCTCGACGGTCAAGTCTTCGCCTGTAGCGGGTGATGACATTTACCTCACGATCGACCGTGAGCTGCAGATAGCCTGCTATCATATCCTTGAGAATAATATCGCGGCGATACTTCTTTCGAAGATCGTTAATTCGATGAGCTATGGCGGAAAGGGAGATTCGGCGAGTAAGATCACGATCCCTATCTACGAGGTCTATAACGCCTTCATAGCGAACAGCGTGCTCGATATCAGCCATTTCCAGGCCGATGACGCTACGGAACTTGAGCAGAAGATATACAGCACCTATAAGACAAAAGAGGGCCAGGTGCTCGATAAGCTTCACGACATACTTTCGTATGATTCGCCCACGATCAACAGCAAGCTGACCGACGAGTACGAAGGCTATATCGATTATATCTATTCGATGCTGAGGTCGGATCAGGTACTCCGCAAGGATCTGATCGACCAGAAGGACAAGACTTACATCAGTTATACGGAAGATAAGATATCCTTAAGCGAGTTCCTGCAGTACGCGATCGACATGCAGTGGATCGACCTGGCGAAGCTCGGCATCGGCAGCGATTACAATACAAATAACGAAGTTTACGATAAGCTTATGGCATATGTTTTCGAAAAACTGTATAATAACACGGTATTCGAAAAGATGATCTACAGAGTCCTGATCTTCAACTATAAGATCTCGGGCAAGGACATGTGCCTGCTCCTGTACGACCAGGGCGTTCTCGAGTATAACGAGAATGATTATAAGCGCCTTAAGAACGGCAGGATCGGAGCTTACTACTTTGTAAAAGAGAAGATAACGAATCTTGAGATCACGCCCGGTATGCTGGCTCTCGAGCCCTGCAGCGGTTCGATCGTCATCACGGATGTCAACACCGGAGACGTACTTGCGATGGTCACTTATCCGAGCTATGACAACAACATGCTCGCGAATAAGATCGACTGGAAGTACTACAGCAAGCTGCTCGCGAACAATGCGACGCCGCTGCTCAACAGGCCGACTCAGCAGCTGACGGCGACAGGTTCCACGTTTAAACCGCTCATGGCTCTGGCCGGAATGGCGGAAGGCGTGATCACCACCCAGACAAAGATCAAGGACGAGGGTCTGTTCGAACTCGTCGATCCTTCGCCTAAATGCTGGAAGTATCCCGGTAACCACGGCTGGATCAATCTGACGCAGGCCATCCAGCACAGCTGTAACTACTTCTTCTACATGGTCGGCTACCAGATGTCGCTCGACGCGAAGGGAGAGTACAGCGACTCGCTGGGCATCTCGAAGATACAGAAGTACGCAGCGATGTTCGGTCTGGCAGACAGATCGGGAGTTGAAGTTCCCGAATCGATGCCCGCGATATCCAGTACGGACGCGGTACGTACATCGATCGGTTATTATCATAACTTCGCGCCGATCCAGATATCGAGATACGTTACGGCGGTAGCGAACAAGGGAACGGTATTTAACCTGACCATCGTCGATAAAACGGTCAATAAGGACAGCGGCGAAGAAACCGATAACTCCGCTACGGTATTCAATCAGATCGATCTTTACAGCAATACGCAGTGGACCGCCGTTCAGAAGGGTATGTACGACGTGGTAAATACCTCGGCGAACAGCCTGAACACGCTTTACGGAGATCTCGGATTCAAGGTTGCGGGAAAGACCGGAACCGCGCAGGTTTCGCTGACTCACCCCAGCCACGGTCTGTTCATTTCATTCGCGCCGTATTCGAGTCCGGAGGTCAGCGTGACGATCGTCATCCCGAACGGATACGCGTCGGCGAACGCCGCGAAACTCGCGCGTGAGGTCTACGGCCTCTACTTTAATGACGAGAATAAGGAAGAGCTCCTGAGCGGAGATCTTACCACAACAAATGTTACAAATATCACGGTATCCGACTAAAAGATACCAGTAGGAGTGATGATTATGGATAATTCGGTAGTGATCAAGGGAAGCAGAAACGGAATTATCGTGGTTCTTGACGGACAGGTCGAGTTCGGCATCTTAAAGGACATGGTCGCTAAGAAGTTTGCCGATTCATCGAAGTTCCTCGGGAACTGCAAGACAGCCGTTCGTTTCGAGGGAAGAGATCTGACGCGCAATGAGGAGCTTGAACTGCTCGACGTGATCGGAGCGAATTCCGATCTCGAAGTAGTCTGCATTTTAAGCGAAGACCCGCATGAGACCAGCAGCTTCGCGCAGGCGGTCAACAAGTCTCTTATGGAGACGGCCGGGAACACGGCTACTTTCTATAAGGGCAATTTAAGATCCGGACAGCAGCTGCAGTGCGACAACAGCATAATCTATGTCGGTGATATCAATCCCGGCGCGGCGATCAGCTCGAACGGAAACATCATCGTACTCGGTGCCTTAAAGGGCAATGCAGCAGCGGGAGCATCGGGAAACAGGGACGCGTTCGTATTCGCGCTCGACATGAATCCCATGCAGATCCGCATCGCCGATACGATCGCTCGCGCGCCCGACAACCCGGACCGTACTCAGGCAAAGGAATCGAAGATAGCGTTCCTTGAAGATGAGAACATTTATATCGAACCGGTCACCAAATCGATCCTTAACGAACTCAGGATCGGGTAAATATAAGATGAATTGCGAAGCAATTCGCGAGTTTGAAAAAAAGTTATTTTTTTAGGAGGAAGAATTCAAGATGGGTGAAGTAATCGTTGTAACGTCCGGCAAGGGCGGAGTAGGCAAGACCACCACCACGGCAAATGTCGGAACAGGTCTCGCGAAGCTGGACAAGAAGGTTGTTCTTATCGACACCGATATAGGACTGCGCAATCTGGATGTTGTTCTCGGACTTGAGAACCGCATCGTTTATAATCTTGTTGATGTTATAGAAGGGAACTGCCGCATTAAGCAGGCTTTGATCAAGGATAAGAGATATCCCAATCTTTATCTTCTTCCTTCTGCCCAGACCAGGGATAAATCAGCAGTAACTCCCGATGAGATGAAGCTCCTCTGCGAGCAGCTCAAGGGTGAGTTTGACTACATCATCATGGACTGCCCCGCAGGTATCGAGCAGGGCTTCAAGAACGCGATCGCAGGCGCCGACAGAGCGCTCGTAGTTACCACGCCCGAGGTTTCGGCAGTACGTGACGCGGACCGCATCATCGGCCTTCTCGAGGCCAATGAAATGAAGAAGACCGAGCTGATCGTAAACCGCTTAAGGATCGACATGGTTAACCGCGGCGACATGATGTCGAGCGATGACGTTGTCGAGATCCTCGCTATCGATCTGATCGGTATCGTTCCCGACGATGAGAAGATCGTTGTTTCCACCAACAACGGTGAGCCTCTCGTAGGCGATGAGTCACTCGCGGGTCAGGCATACATGAACATCTGCCGCAGGATCTGCGGTGAGGATGTTCCTTTCCTTGATCTCAACGCAAAGAAAGGTTTCTTTGCGAGACTTTTCAAAAAGAATTAAGGGGGATAACGGATCATGTCAATTATGGATTTCTTTAAGAAAAAGCCCTCTTCAAGCAACACAGCGAAAAGCAGACTCCAGCTTGCTCTCGTATCCGACAGGACCGGATGCTCGCCCGAGATCATGGAAAAGATCAAGAACGATATCATCAAGGTACTCAGTAATTACGTAGAGATCGATCTTGCGGGCCTTGATATCAATATCCAGACCAGATCGGACAACGGCGAGAGTAACGGCCCCGCACTTTACGCGAACATTCCGATCAAAGAGATCAAGCGCCACGAAAGATAAGCAGGCTTTAACAGATGTTTTTGATTAACTTTATAAAATCGATTTTCAACTTTAAGGCCTACCGCTTTAAACACATGGCGTTCAGCGTGCTGTTTCTGGTATACCTGCTGGGCTTTCTCGGAGCTTATCTGATAAAGATACTGCAGGACGCCGACGAGCGTCTGTACCAGAAGCATGTACTCGGACTTCTGATGGGACTGGGAGTCATTCTGGTCATATCGCTGATCGATTATCATTTTATCGCCAAATGGTTCGTAGTGCTGTACCTGATAAATATGGCGCTGCTGCTGATATGCCGCTACAGCAATTCGCTTCCGATATACGGATGGTCGCATTATCAGGCGAGAAGATGGATAAAGATCGGCGGAGATCCGACTCTCGGTGAGCATAACCCGGGATTTGAGTTCATGCCGTCAGAGGTCACGAAGATAGCCCTGATCATATTCATGGCGAAGTACTTCGATATCTGCTATAAGAAGATCAAAAAGCTGTGGGTATTGCTTCTGTCAATAGCTCTTATGGGCGTCCCGACACTGATGATCTTCATGCAGCCCGACCTTTCGACTACGATCTGCCTTTGCATGATCTACGCGGTACTCGTATTTGTTTCGGGAGTGCCTTATAAGTTCATATTCCCGATCGTTGCCGTGCTTGTGCCGACCGCGGTCGGCCTTATATGGTATGTACAGCAGGATTTTCAGCAGCTTCTGACGTATTGGCAGCGAAGACGCGTGCTGGCAGCGCTGCATCCCGAGGAATACCCGGAACTGATGTACCAGCAGACTAACGCGAAGGCAGCGATACAATCCGGCGGTATGATCGGTAAGTTTCTTATGGGTGAAAACCTTAAGGGTACATATTACGTACCCGTTAAGGAAAGTGACTTTATTTTTACGGCCGTTGCCGAAGGCTTCGGCTTTATCGGCGCGATCGCGGTATTGCTTGTATACTTTATCATGATCGTGCTTATCATCAGGATCGCGAAGAGAGCGAAGGATTATCTCGGAATGATGCTCGCTATGGGCATCGGAGCTCTGATCAGCGTGCAGGTATTTATCAATATCGGCGTTGTGACAAGCCTCCTTCCGAATACCGGAATCCCGCTCCCGTTCATGAGTTCGGGTCTTTCGGCATTGCTGATAAACCTGGTTACGATAGGTTTGCTGATGAACATCAGCATGCAGCCGAAGGAAGATGTTCCGAAGCCTGTTGATGAATTTGAATTTCTCGAATGATGCCCTGTCTGAGGGCTGATTTCGGTTAATAATGTTATAGGGGATTGGAGAAGGTTTACGATGAATGTTGGTTTTATTGCACATGACGCAAAGAAGGTGCTGATGCAGAATTTCTGCATCGCGTACCGCGGGATCCTGAGCCGCCATACGCTTTACGCAACCGGCACGACCGGAAGGCTGATAGAAGAGGCGACGAATCTTCCCGTGCATAAGTTCCTTGCGGGACATCTGGGCGGTGAGCAGCAGTTCGGTGCTCTGATCGAGCATAACGAGATGGATCTTGTGATCTTCCTGCGCGATCCGCTTACACCCAAGAGCCACGAGCCCGATATTGCGAATGTAGTGTCGCTCTGCGATACGCACAATATCCCGATCGCGACTAATCTTGCCACCGCTGAGCTTCTTATAAAGGCTCTTGAGCGCGGCGATCTTGATTGGAGAGAGTTATATCACTGATGAAACGTGTTTGCAGCATAATCGTCGTTTTAGCGCTGATGTGCGCTCTTGCGGGCTGTGTGTCGGACCGGCAGACTGTCGATCCGACTTATTTTACCTCGGGCTACGCTCAGCTTCATCCGGTACATGAGGCCTATGACTCGGGCTTCTCGTTCGCGGGGCTTCCCGATTCGCAGAAGTTCCTGTATCAGGACATATGCTTTTCGAGTGTTGAGATACCGAATGCGCAGCTTGCGGATATCTCGGCCGTATCGGCTGCCTGCTATGATGTGGACAGGGCTGAGGTCATCTATTCAAAGAATATCTTTGAGAAGGTCTATCCTGCCAGCACCACTAAGCTTCTTACGGCTTACGTAGCGGCCAGATACACCGAACCGTCGGATATCGTAACGATAAAGAAGGACAATTGCGGCATCGAGATTTCGGGCGCGCAGAAGACGGGCTTTAAGGCCGGCGATACGATCACGATGGAAGACCTGATGTATTGTCTGCTGATGTTCTCGGCCAATGACGCGGCCGTGGCCATCGCCGAGCATGTCAGCGGTTCGGTTGACGCATTCTGCAAGCTTATGAATTCAGAAGCGGAGGCTATAGGCGCGACGGGGACTCATT
>JAFZKM010000034.1 GCA_017553665.1 Lachnospiraceae bacterium | reverse complement strand
GGCCGGTGTGAACACACCGGCCATAGAATTAAGACAATGTTTTTTATACTGATGGTATGGGTTCCGTGATATCAGATCGCTTCCAGTGCCTGCTTAAGGTCCGCGATCAGATCGTCGGGATCCTCAAGGCCTACGGAATAGCGGATCAGGTCGGGCGCAACGCCGGCTTCGAGGAGCTGTTCGTCGGTCATCTGACGGTGAGTGTGGCTCGCGGGATGCAAAAGTCCGGTCTTGGCGTCTGCAACGTGGGTGTCGATGAAGGCGAGCTTCAGCGAATCCATGAACTTAATGGCGGTAGATCTGCCGCCCTTTACCGCGAAGGCGATAACGCCGCAGGTTCCCTTCGGGCAGTACTTCTGCTGAAGAGCATGATGAGGATCATCCTCGAGGTCTGCGTAATTGACCCACGCGACCTTCTCCTGGGTCTTCAGCCATGCAGCGATCTTCTTCGCGCTCGAGCAGTGGCGCGCCATGCGTACCGCGAGAGATTCGAGCGAAACGTTCAGATAGAAAGCGTTCTGCGGTGACTGGATCGAACCGAAATCGCGCATGAGCTGTGAGGTAGCCTTTGTGATGTAGGCTGCCTTGCCGAATTTCTCGGTGTAGATCAGGCCGTGATAGCTCTCGTCGGGAGTGGTAAGGCCGGGGAACTTCTCAGCGTGCGCGCTCCAGTCGAAATTGCCGCTGTCCACGATACAGCCGCCGACGCCTACGGAATGGCCGTCGATGTATTTTGTCGTCGAATGTGTTACGATATCGCAGCCGAACTTAAAAGGATTGCAGTTGATCGGGGTAGCGAAGGTATTGTCCATGATGAGCGGAACGCCGTGCTTATGGGCGGCTGCCGCGAATTTCTCGATATCGAAGATCGAAACTGTGGGATTGGTGATGGTCTCGCCGAAAACGCACTTTGTATTGGGCTTAAAGGCCTTGTCGAGCTCCTCGGGCGTGATGTCGTTGTCCACGAAGGTGACCTCGATGCCCATCTTCTTCATCGTGGTTCCGAAGAGGTTAAAGGTTCCTCCGTAGATCGAAGAGGAGGCGATGAAATGGTCGCCGCACTCGCAGATATTGAAAACGGCGTAGAAGTTCGCGGCCTGGCCCGAGCTGGTGAGCATCGCGGCGTAACCGCCCTCAAGCTCGCAGATCTTCTTTGCCACGTAATCGTTCGTGGGATTCTGCAGTCTGGTATAGAAATATCCGCTCGCTTCAAGGTCAAAAAGCTTACCCATCGCGTCGCTGGTGTCATATCTGAATGTGGTGCTCTGATAAACGGGTACCTGTCTGGGCTCGCCCTGATGAGGCTCCCATCCGCCGGTCAGGCAGATCGTATCTTTTGATAATGCCATGATTCGTTCCTCCTCGAAAATATCGTTCTTCAATATGTTAATGCGCTGAAACGTTCAAGTCAACTTAAATCGACAAAAAAACTGTACTTTTATACATCATTAGGGTATAATCATTTAGTGGGGCAGTTATTGCCCCTGCGTGTTTTTAACATAGGAACGGAGATAAAGATTATGGCAGTTACAACCGAATTATTTGGACAGACCAGCAAGGGAGAGCAGGTCACTCTCTATAAGATCAGCAACTCATCGGGCATGAGCGTGGGGGTCATCGACTTCGGAGCGAATATCGTATCGATCCTCGTTCCCGACAGGAACGGCAAATTTGACGACATCGTACTCGGTTTCGACGATGTTAAGGGCTATGCATACAATCCCTGCTTCTTCGGCAGCACGATCGGAAGAAACGCGAACCGCATCGCGGGAGCGCGCTTCACGCTGAACGGTGTGACATATAATCTCGAAAAGAGCGACGGAGAGAACAATCTTCACAGTAATTTCGAGGAGTGCTTCAATAAAAAGATGTTCAGGGGAACGGTGAACGAAGCGGATAATTCCGTTACGCTCACGCTTTTCTCACCCGACGGAGATCAGGGCTTCCCGGGAAACCTCACTGCATCGGTCACCTTCCGCGTTACCGACTGTAATGCGCTTGAGATCGAATACGAGGGCAAAACCGACGCGGACACCGTATTTAATCTGACCAACCACAGCTACTTCAATCTTTCCGGACATGATGCGGGAACGGCAGCAGCGATGGATCAGAAGCTCTGGCTGAACGCTACACACTATACTCCCACCTTCCCCGGAAGCATTCCGACCGGAGAGGTAGCGACCGTAGCGGGAACTCCTTTTGATTTCACTCAGCCCACCAGGATCGGCGACCGCATTGATTACCCGCATGAGCAGCTGAAGCTCGCGGGCGGCTACGATCACAACTGGGCGGTTGATACCTCGGGTACAAAGCCTGAGCAGATCGCTGTACTGACAGATGAGCATTCAGGCAGAAGGATGTCCGTTTATACGGATCTTCCGGGCGTACAGTTCTACGCGGGTAATTTCATCGCGCCCCAGACCGGTAAAGGCGGCGCGTCATACGGAAAGCGCTGCGCGATCTGCCTTGAGACCCAGTTCTTCCCGAACGCGGTCAACATTCCTTCATTTAAGAGCCCCGTGCTCAAAGCAGGCGAGACCTTTAAGACCGTTACGAAGTTTAAATTCTCTACCGTTGAATAACGGTGTTTCAGCAAAAACCATATAAGATTGGAGAGTAAGATATGTTTAAGAAAGCAGAAGATTATGTAAGAACCATTCCCGATTTTCCCGAGCCCGGAATCATGTTCCGCGATGTAACGAGCGTACTTCAGGATCCCGACGGACTTCAGGTGTCCATTAACGGTATCATCGATATGCTTAAGGATGTTGATTTTGATGTTGTCGTAGGTCCCGAGTCGCGCGGATTCATTTTCGGCGTACCCGTAGCGTACGAGCTGAAGAAGGCATTCGTTCCCGTCCGCAAGAAAGGCAAGCTCCCCTGCGAGACTATCGAGGCTACATATGATCTCGAGTACGGCACAGCCACGATCGAGATGCACAAGGATTCGATCAAGCCCGGCCAGAAGGTTGTCATCATTGATGATCTGATCGCGACCGGCGGCACCATCGAAGCTATCACAAAGCTCATTGAGCAGCTTGGCGGCGAAGTCGTTAAGATCTGCTTCCTCATGGAGCTTGAGGGCCTTGAGGGACGCAAGAAGCTCGCGAAATATAATATCGATTCGGTTATTAAATATCCGGGCAAATAAGACGATATAAACTTTACCGAGGAACTGCGAAGCAGTTTCGAGGTGACCACTTAGAGATACGAAGGAGGTGCCGATTATGGATATATCTTCAATCTCTCCCGAGAGTATTCCCGCCTTGTCCGTTCTGTCCGCGCAGAACAGAACCATGGAGAAGGCAGGCACCATGATGCTGTCCAAGACTCTTGACACACAGGAGCAGGCCGGCGCGGCCCTGCTGGACATGATGAGGCGTTCGATGGAGCACTCCGTGAACCCCTCGGTCGGCGGAAATATCGATATCTCAGTTTAAGGGAATGGGCCTCCGCTTTTGCGGAGGCCCACCTTGCATACGTTCAGAAAAAGGAGTGCCACGG